>CAZOKE010000005.1:9889-49230 GCA_964580495.1 uncultured Candidatus Saccharibacteria bacterium | reverse complement strand
ACAAGGTCAAATACCACACAATCCTGGGGTGGTTTTTTGCAGCTATATTTACCCATGCTAAGACAAAAACCAGCCATTTCTGGCTGGTTTTGAAATTCTAACGTTTGCTGAATTGTGGCGCTCGGCGGGCTCGCTTCAAACCTGGTTTTTTTCGCTCTTTCACTCTCGGGTCGCGGGTGAGGAAGCCTTGTTTCTTAAGCACGCTTCGGGATTCCGGATTGTATTGGATCAAGGCTCGGGACAGGGCGTGGCGCAGGGCTTCGGCTTGGCTGTGGATTCCGCCGCCATGGATTTTGGCTTTGACGTCAATTTGCTTTTCAACTCCCAGCGAAGCCAGCGGCTGCTGCACTATGTGCTGCAGATCAGTTGTCATAAAGTAGCCTTCGAAAGGCAGCTTGTTGATATTGATTGAGCCATTGCCTTCAGCCAGCACAATTTGGGCCACTGAAGTCTTGCGCTTGCCAACGGCATAAAAATTATGTCCATGCCCGGTTTTGGCCATGGGCTTGTGGGCCGGCTTGGCTTCTGAGACTGATTCCAACACAGCCGGTTTAGCGGCATGGATCGGGGCAGTTGGCTTGGCAGCTCTAGGCTTGCGGGCAGTTGCCCCTGCCGGGCGGCCTCGGCGCGCTGGAGTTTTTTTCGGAGTAGTTGTTGGCATTATTGGATTTCCTTATCAATATTAAAGGTGTGCTTATCGCCTTTCACGACTTTCAGCCTGCGCAGAATCGGTTTTCGCAATCGGTTCTTGTCGATCATATTGTAAACCGCATCGCGGATAACCTTTTCCGGTTCTTTTTCCATTCGCTCTTTCAATGATTTGGTATACAAGCCTCCAGGATAACCTGAAAATCTATGATACTGTTTTTGATCGAGTTTGCGGCCGGTAAACTGGACTTTTTCCGCGTTCTTCACAACCACAAAATCGCCGACATCCATATGAGGAGTAAACGAAGCTTTGTGCTTGCCGCGGAGGATGGTGGCAACCCTCGTCGCCAATCGGCCCAAGGTAAACTTGGAGGCATCGGCTTCATACCACGCGCGCTTTACTTCTTTAACTTTTGGTAAATAAGTTTTCATAAAAATATAATGCGAAACAATTATTTATGCGGATTATGAACGGTTCGTGATATTCGCATATCTTATTTTCGCATTCTAATCCACTAATTCTAGTATCACTTTCGGCATGCCGTCTTTGGCTTTGCCAAGATGGACGATGCGGGTATAGCCGCCGGGACGGGATTTGTATCGCGGACCTAGGACTTCGATGACTTTGCGCGCGGCATTGGCCGGCAAGGCTGAAAAAATCTGGCGCTTGTTGTGCAGATCTTCCTTTTTGCCTTTGGTGATCATCTTTTCCACCAGCTGCCGGGCCAGTTTAGCGCGGGCTTCAGTGGTCTGGATTTTCTCATAGACAATAGCGGAAGCAGCCAAGGTGCGCAAAAGCTTCCTGGCGTGATCCCGTCCTTTTCCGATTTTCTTCTTCTTTAAATGTCTCATGGTTTTACTCAGAACTCAGAACTTAGAACTCTGTACTTTTTACTGATTATACGTCTTAATCAACCGTTCTATCTCTTCGATCGATTTCTCTCCCAAACCTTCCATATTCAGGAACTGCTCGTGGGTTAAGTGCTGCAGGTCGGAAATCTTAGTAATGTTATTTTTAATCAAGGCGTTGTATGACCGGTTGGAAAGCCCCAGCGATTTCAAATCGTCCTCTTCCGGCGTTCGCAAGCCTTCGCCTGTTTCCGGATTGACAATCTCTTCCGCCATAGCGGGTTGGGCTTCCATTTCTTCCCGGGTAAACATCATGAAGTGCTCCACCAAAATGCGCGAGGCTTGGTCAACAGCTGATTTGCCGTCGATTGTGCCGTCGGTCTCCAAAGTCAGCGTCAGCTGGTCGAAGTTGGTGATTTGGCCAACGCGAGCGTTCTTGACTTCAAAATTTACGATCTTAACCGGGGTGTAAATCGCGTCAACAGCAATCATGCCGATTTCCAATTTCTCGTTTTCGCGCTGTTCCACTGGCACATAGCCGCGTCCGGTTTGGACGACGACTTCCATTTCCAGTTCGGACGATTTACCGTCGATGGTTGCGATGTGCAGTTCCGGATTTACTATCTCGACATCGGCGTTCTTTTTGAAGTCAGCCGCGGTTACGGCTTTTTCGCCTTTGACTTTGAGTTCCAAATGAACCGGCTCTGCGGAATGCACTTTCATGCGCAGCTGCTTTAAATTCAAAATAATTTCAATCACGTCTTCCTTAACGTTTGGCACGGAGGAAAACTCGTGATCCACTCCCTTGATCTTCACGGCTGTGACAGCCGCGCCGGGCAAGGAAGAAAGCAGGATTCGGCGCATGGCATTCCCTATTGTCACCCCGTATCCGGGGTACAAAGGTTCCATCACAACTTGGTAGTGGTTCTGCCCGAGTTCCTGAAAACTGACTTTATTTGGAAGTGGAATCTTTTCCATAAAATTGATTAATATTTAAATAATTAATTACCTAGAATAATGTTCGACGATCAGCTGTGAATTGATGGAGGTATCTATCTGGTCGCGCGAAGGAGTGGACAAAACTTTGCCCGAGAAATCGCCGGGATTGAGATTAACCCATTCCACGGTTTTTGCATTCGCCAAAGCCGGAGCCAGAATCTGCATGTACTTGGATTTTTTCTTGTTCTCGCGGACCGAAACTTCGTCGCCAACTTTTAATTGGTAAGACGGGATGTTGACTTTCTTGCCGTTGACGTTGAAAAATCCGTGCGAAACCAGCTGGCGGGCTTGCGCTCTTGTGTTTCCAAATCCCAGGCGGAACACCACATTATCCAAGCGCATTTCGAGCATCTGCATCAAAGCGTCGCCCGTAATGCCTACTTTCTTGGATGCCTTCTGGTAGTATTTACGGAACTGTTTTTCCATGATGCCGTAGGTCAGCTTGGCTTTTTGCTTTTCGCGCAGCTGCATGCCGAATTCGGAAACTCGCTGCGGATTTTGCCCATGCTGGCCCGGCCGGTAATTTCTCTTGGCTAAATACTTTTCGGCTTTGGTCGTCAGCGCCTGCCCGAATCTTCGGCTTGGCTTAATTTTTGGTCCAATGTGTCTTGCCATATTAAATAGTTATTCGTTAAGTCGGAGCTGCGCGTATGTCCCGGGTCGGCGACTTGCGTTTTTAACCGCTTACCCAATCCTGACCATACTCGCTGCGCTGCCACTAAACTCGTCTCGCTTTCTTCGGCCGGACTCCACCGTGTGGAATCGGAGTCTGGTCTTTGATGGATAAAATATTAAATCCTGCTCCCTGCAGCGCCCGTACCGCGGATTCGCGTCCTGTGCCGATGCCTTTGACAAAGACATCCACTTCCTGCAAGCCTACGTCTTTCAATCTGGCAATAACATCTTCCATGGTCCGCTGTGCCGCGTAAGGAGTTGATTTTTTGCTGCCTTTAAACCCGGTGCGCCCGGCGCTGCCCCAGCCAATCACATTTCCCGTAACATCGGTTACAGTTACCACCGTGTTGTTGTAGGTCGATTGCACATAAATGCGCCCGCGGGAAAGTCGAACCTTGCCCTTGCGCTTTTTGGGAGCAGTGGCGGTAGTAGTGGCTGTCTTTTCGGTTGTGGCTTTGTTCTCTTCGGCCATAAAAATTGAATAGTCTTAAGTCTATATGACTGTTTTAGGTTTTCTCTGCTGCTGCTTTGCGTCCGGAGCCTGCGGTCCGTCGGACATTGCCGCGGCGGGTTCTGGAATTGGTCTTCGTGCGCTGGCCTCGGACCGGAAGCCCGCGGATGTGCCGCAGTCCCTGATAGGATCCGATTTCTTTCTTGAGTTTGATGTTTCCGGTAACTTGCTGCCTTAAAGCTCCTTCAACCGTATAATTCTTTTCGATAAATTCGCGGATCTTGGCGACTTCAGATTCGGTCAGTTCGTTTGTGCGCTTGTTGGGGTCGACTTTGGCCGCGGCTAAAATTCTTTTCGATGCCGGCCATCCCACTCCATAAATGTATGGAAGGGCGGCTTCGATTCTTTTTTGCTGCGGGAGAGTAACTCCGGCGATACGTACTAATGCCATAAATTAGAAAGTAGAATTTAGAAAATAGAAAATAGAATTATTACCCTTGTCTTTGTTTGTGCTTGGGGATTTCGCAAATAACATAAAGCCGACCACCTCGCTTGATGATCTTGCATTTCTTGCAGATTGGTTTGACTGATGCTCTAACTTTCATCCCGTTATAAATCCTGATTAGTTTACAAATTCTAATTAATTACATTATCCCCGTTGAGGTAGCCGATACGAGGTCGTTGGCTGCGTTCGGATTTCTAACGGGATAGATTATCTCAATCGTCTTATTACCCTGCCTCGGGTCAGGTCATACGGAGTGACTTCGACAATGACTTTATCCCCCGGCAGAATTCGAATTTTATTCACCCGCAATTTCCCCGCAATATGGGCCAAAATTATCTGCCCGGACTCAATTTGCACACGAAAAACAGCGTTGGGTAGGGTTTCTACGACCGTGCCCTCAAGTTCTATCGTATTTTTTTGTGGGGTGTGCTGACCTAAGTCTTGATTACCAGGAATAGTATTTAGTCCCTTGAATTAGGGCTTATTTAGTAATTGCCTAAAGATATTAACAGAATATGCATGAAGTGTCAAACGCCAAATAACTAGGTTTTGCTGCTGTTTCGCCCTCAGGTCTAGGCTTGACAAAACCGCTAAAAAGGAGTATAATATATAAGTTGTATCAACTTTTCGAATATTTAAAAAAGGCCAGATTTCTGGCTTTTTTATTTCAACTGCCTTGGGAAAGCATGGTGTGGACGTAGATTTTGCCGTTGAATTTGGGGGCTTTATTTACGAAAAAAGGCGAGAACTCCACGTCGACCCGATCGATCTCCGGCTTGGCCAATAAAATTTCTTTGATTTGGGTGGCGGTTTTGCCAGCCAGCTGTTTGGTCATGTCGTTTTCGCTCACCTTATACGCCGCAGTCGTTTCAAAATGCACGCTCAAAACTCCAACTCCTTTGGTTAGGTCGATTGATTTGAAAGTCGCGTTTAGCTTTTGTGCGGCGTCCGGCAAAAGATATTTGTCGCTCGACAAAACGGATTGGATTTGCTGGAGGATCAAATTTTTGGCATCGGACTGGTGAAAAGCCAAACCCGAAACTTTGGCAATCATTGTCATGTCGAAATTATCGGTTTGGTCCCCGACATTTTTATTGGCAGTCTTGGCCAAGACCTGCTGGGTCACGGCTTGCGGCAAAAGCTGCAAATCCCCGCTCGAATTTTGCGAATTAAGATCGGATTGGGCCTGCACTGAAATCGAATTAGTTAAGGATGCTATGGCCTTGTCCATATCCTGCTGGGACATAACCTGCACTGAATGCGAGGTTCCTCCGGTAAATGCCAAATCATTGGCAGCGATCACGTTTTGCGTGTTGCCCAGCGCCGCATTTTGGATTGCGAATTTGGTGCCGGCCGGCAAATTTGAATCAGCTCCGATGTCCACGGCGGTGACAGGCACGGGCGGAGTGAGGCTGGTCGGATCAATGGCTTCGTCTGTACCGGTGCCGATGCGGGCAGTGGGGCGGATGTTTGTCGCATCTTTTACAAACACAAACTTTTTGCCGTTTGCAACCAAAGTTGTAGTGGCGGCCTTGAGGGTCAATGTATTTTTTGTAAAGTTATAGATCGTCACGCTCCCCGTGGCATTGGTGCCAATTTGCTTGGTGCCGGTCGTGGGGAAATTTTTGGTTTGGGTCACCTCTTGGCTGACCGGCACAGCCGGAATCAGCAGTTTGGAGCTGTCTACGGCAGTGGCGGATTTATCGATGCTTATTTCCGTGTCGCGGCTTATGGGCTCTGACCTGGCATAAACGGTAATTGTCGCTTGCGGCAGCAGCACGGCCAATCCAAAAACAACCATGACCAGCACTACCATGGTGATCACAAAAATTTTTGAAAAACTGGGGCGCAATGACCTTTTCGGTTTTGGATTAGTGGACAGAAATTTCTGTTGCGATTTAAGATACGAGCTTTGTTCGGGTTTTTCCGCCGGCCTCTCCAATGAGCGCGCAGCGGTTTGTTTCATCGGCGCTTTTCTGGGAACCAAGATATCGGAAAACCGCGGCTTAACGTCGCTGCGTTTGACTTTTGGCACTCCCAGCTCGCGCGCCGGTTTAAGTGTGCCCCGGTCCATTGGCTCCAGAATATCGGCTTTCATGGCCAAAACCCTGCCAGTCGGGTCATCGGTGCGGACCAAGACTCGCTTGCCCAAAGCTTCGCCTGTTTTTTTGAGCAGCTTAAGGTTGGTCGAATTTGCCAGCACCGGCGAACCTTTGACCAATTCGAAAACCACCTCGTCGTCTTTCAGATTACGGACCATCTGTATCGCCTCGGAAATATCCTGATTTTTATTGAGTTTGATAAGTCTCATCCCAAACAGTTTAACATTAATTAAAACGCACCCACAATCAAATAGTTACGAAGTAATGCTCGAAAGTTCCACCGCAAATTTGTGCGGTTTGTTTAGAAACTCCAACCGGCCTGGATGGCGAATGCCTGTTTCGTACATCGGCTCGTCCACCAGAAATCCCAAAGACGTATTCATGTGGCCCTGGGCAAAACGGACCTCCGGCAATTCTCCATAATTTTTGTTTGGCACCATCTCGAACTGCGTGTCATTGTTTCCCAAAACATAATATGCCATGCCATGCTTGGCTTTGACTGATTCATAATCAGCAGTGTATTCGCTGGAGACCCAGTTGGCGGTTACCAAAGCTGTTTTGCCGATGTTGACGATGATGTGGCCGTAGTTGGGCGGGTAAACCACCTTGTCGCCTACTCCGGCGCGGATAGCCATGACGGTAATTATTTTTCCGGTTTCTTTGTCCGGTTTTTGGATCAAAAATAAAGCGTGCCCAAACAAAACTTCGTAAAGTTCGGGGTATGCATAATCTTCGCCAGGAACCATGGAGTGGTAATGCCCTACTGTTTTGACATACTCGTCGCCAATTTTTCCTGGCGGGATCAATGTGATGTCGTAGCGAACTTCATTTTCGCGGATGAGTTGCTCGTCTTTGGGCAGATGCACGTCGCGGTACATATAATACATCTCGTCGCGATCGGATTTCGCGTTAGGGTCAAGCAGCACCGTTTTCATGTCAGAAAAATGCCGAACATCAGGTTTGACTTCTGTCAGCGGGTCCTTGAAGATCAGCTTGTAATTTTTTTCATCGAGTTCAATGGGCAGTCCTGAAACTTTTTGAAGATTGATCATACATTTTTAAGATTACTTAAATAATTTGATAATTTTTCCG
Source organism: uncultured Candidatus Saccharibacteria bacterium (assembly GCA_964580495.1). Classification (GTDB taxonomy): domain Bacteria; phylum Patescibacteriota; class Doudnabacteria; order UBA920; family O2-02-FULL-48-8; genus JAIFWV01. Next base: position 41,909 of record CAZOKE010000005.1, on the reverse strand, counting down.
CCCCGTATTGAAAACCCGAATTTATTAAATCGTTTTCACTAAAATACTTATAGTTTTGAAATTCTCTTGATTTTGTGAAATTGTTGCCAAGCAGCTTAACCCTAAATGCAATCCAGACCCGCCAGATATCACTTGATGATTTACCAGACCAAATCAAAACGGGTTCTTTATCCAACATTTCACAATCAACTCCCATTTCTTCTTTGATTTCGCGCTTCAAAGTTTCCTGAAAACTTTCGCCATGCTCCATCGATCCTCCAGGCAAGTCCCATAGCCCGCTTTCTTCCTGTAGAAGCATCAATCGATTCTCTTCGTCCAATACCAACCCTTTTACTGAAACGCGATACGAATAATTATCCATCAATCAATTACTGCTTTAATTCTTCTCACGCCCGCGGAAACTGCTTCCTCTTTGGCAATATGGAATTTGCCGATCAAACCAGTGTGCTCAACGTGCGGTCCTCCGCAAAATTCGCGCGAAATGATCTCATTTGTGGCGGGGTCATATACAGTATACACCGAAACAGTTTCCGGGTATTTCTCCCCGAAAACTCCGATGGCGTTGAGTTTACGAGCTTCTTGCAAAGGCATGATTTCTTTTTTGACTTGCAAATCGCGGGAAATCCAGCCATTCACCAATTTTTCAACCTCCTGCTTTTGTTCGTCAGTCATTTTTGAACCATGGGTAAAATCGAAGCGCGTGCGCTCTTCCTTGATGTTGCTCCCTTTTTGCCAGACGTCAGAGCCTAAGACTTTCCGCAAAGCCGCATTCATCAGATGCGTCGCAGTATGCAATCTGATGATTTTGTCGCTGTGGTCCGCAAGCCCGCCTTTGAACTGCCCGGCGGAAGCGGTGCGGGAAAGCTCCTGGTGTTTTTTGAATTCCTCTTCGAACGATTCGGGATTGGCAACAACCGCGAATTCCTTTGTCAGTTCAAAAGGAAAACCGTAAGTCTGAAACAGGTCAAAAGCATCTTTCCCGCTGATTGAACCCATTTTCTCAAGCATCTTCAAGCCCTTGCCCAAAGTCTGCCGGAATTTCAATTCTTCTTTTTTGAGTTCGATTTCGATCTGGGGATTTTTCAGTTCCGGATACACACCGGAATAATTTTCGATAACCGTATTTGCCACATCGATCGTAAAGTCATGTTCAATCCCCAATTTTTGGCCATACGTCACGCTGCGGCGGATGAGCCTGCGCAAGATGTATCCGCGGTCTTTGTTGGACGGCACTATGCCATCCGCCAGCAAAAACACGGCCGCCCGCATGTGGTCGGCGATGATGCGCTCGGATTTTTGGTCGGATTGGCTGGCCAATGACTTGATTTTATCCAGAATCGGGACGAACAACTCGGTTTCAAAGATGTTGTCCTTGCCTTCGAGAATGGCACTCATGCGCTCCAACCCCATGCCGGTGTCGACGTTTTTCTGTTTTAACGGGATGAATTTACTGTCCGAAGTTTTTTCGTACTGCATGAACACGTCGTTCCAAATTTCCACCCAAAGCTTGTCGTTGGGATCAAATCGGCGCGGGGGCTCATTCTTTCCTGCCCAATAAAACATTTCGGTGTCCGGGCCGCAGGGTCCGGTCTGGCCCGCTGGCCCCCACCAGTTATCTTTTTTTGGCAAATATGCGATCTTTTCGTCTGGGATTCCCAACGACTTCCAGATCTTTGCTGATTCTTCATCCTTTGGCGCGTCAGAATCGCCGGCAAATACGGAAACCGCAAGACGGGATTTATCAAGCCCCAAAAAATCTTTGTCCGTCAAAAATTCGAATGACCAGCGGATGGCATCTTCCTTCCAGTAATCGCCAAGCGACCAGTTGCCGAGCATTTCAAAAAAAGTCAGGTGAGTGGCATCTCCGACTTCGTCGATGTCGTCGGTTCGCAGGCATTTTTGGACATTTGTCAGCCTTGGGCCTTGCGGATGCAATTGCCCAAGCAAAAAAGGCACGAGCGGATGCATGCCGGCTGTGGTGAACAAAACAGTGGGATCGTTGGCCGGGACCAATGATGCGGATGGAATAATTTTGTGTCCTTTGGATTCAAAAAATTCCAGGTATTTCTGTCGCAGTTCGTGAGCTTTCATTTGGTTTATCTTCCAAATAGAACTCCCCTCTCCCCTCGGGAGAGGGGTCGGGGGTGAGGGTGAATTTCTCACAAATTATACCATTTTTGAAGGTGTTTGAAAAATCAATACTAACGCTTCAGCTGTGCGATCTCGTTTCGTTCAAAGTCGCAAAAGTCGCTGATGACACCCTCGTTGTTTCCATAAAATAAATCGAAATCATCGGCCTGGGCTTGCATCAGGCAGCCCGGCTGAGTGTTGTGTTGCAGCCCGAGTTGGTGGCCGAATTCATGGAGCGCCGTGGATTCGACATTGTCCGAAAAAGCATTGGGATTTTGGGAAGAAAAACTGCGCAGGGCTTTGTCAAACAAAACCATGCTGTCGTCGCGATAGGTTTGGCCCAGCCGTGAATCCGAATCTTGCGCCTGGCTTAAGTACATTATGTAAACAACGGCATGAGTGGAATTGCTTTGAAATGATTTGTATCTCCCGGCTATAGCCTGGATGTCTTTGTCACTAACCTTATCCTGAAACGGAATGTTTGTGTCTGACAAAACAAAAGTTGCTTTTTTGCCGATCGCGTTGCCCATGTTTTTCATCAATAAATCGATGGCCGAGGCGGGCATATCTAAACCCTGCATAGAATCTATTTCTACAATAACAGGACGTAAGCCGTTCAAATAATCGGATGAAGCATCGCCTGGCGAATGCAGGTTCAGCAGATTCCGGAGAAACACGGATTTGCTGACCTGCGGCCTGATTTGGGAATTAAAAAAGTTATTCTCGTTGCCTTTTGCCAGGACTTCAAGCATAACTATGGTAAAAGTCAGAATAATGATAACGAGCAACCCCAAGACGCTAAAAAATTTGCGCATGAGTTATTTGAACTGCTCTAAAGCCTTGTCCATTTGCGGATCACGTCCGGCGTTGGCGTCATCCGGAGTCAGCGTGACTTTAATGTCCGGTTCCAGGCCGAGTTTGTTTATGCCGCGGCCCTTGGGCGTCAGCCATTTGGCCACTGTGATCTTTACGGTTGAATTGTCTTTCAATGTGCTCAATTCCTGGACCGAACCTTTACCGAATGTCTTTTCACCGACCAAGGTTGCCAATCCATAATCCTGCAGGGCTCCGGACAAAATTTCTGATGCGGAAGCCGAGCCGCCATTGACCAAGACAACTGTCTTGATTCCTTTGAGCTGGTTTAGGCCGGAAGCCGTGTAATCTTTTTTATCGCCTTTATAGTTTACTTCCGAAACCACAGTCTGCCCGCTGTCGACCCAATTTGACGCGATGGCGACGGCTGTATCCAAGTATCCACCCGGATCGTTGCGCAAATCAATAATCAATCCCTTGTCGCCGTCGGACAAAGCTTTTTGCACTGATTGTTCGAATAAGCCTTTGGTGTCGTCTCCGAATTGCGAAAGTTTTATGACTCCGATTTTTTTGCCGTTGACATCTTTGGTATCATATTTAACGCTCTTGACCAAAATTTGGCTGCGGGTGATTTTGATATCTTGAGGCGACCGTTTGCCTGGGTGCAAAATGGTTAGAGTCACGTCGGTCCCCGGGTTGCCGCGGATTTTTGCCACAGCCTGGTCCACAGTCATGTTGCCGGTTGATTCGCCGTTGATGGCCAGAATTGCATCGCCCGCGATAAGTCCGGCTTTTTGCGCTGGCGTTTCATCCAGCGGCGCTATGACTACGATCTGGTCGTTTTTGATGCCAACTTCCGCGCCAATGCCGCCAAAAGTTCCTTTCAGCTGGTCGGCGAAATCCTTAGCCTGCTTGGGGTCAAAAAATACTGTGTAAGGGTCGCCAACTGCAGCGACCAGACCCGAAACCGCGCCATACAAAAGTTTTTGCTGGTCCAATGGCCGGTCAACATATTTTTGGTTGAGCATATCCAAAGTGTCCCACAACAGTGAGTAATCAGCATTCTGGGGAATACTGCCTCTGTTAATCGAAAGTTTGCCTTTGGAAATCTGTAAATTTTTGCCGGTCGCGAAGCCGACCAAAAGCATAATCAGCATCAATGCTGCGGCCGTAGTCCAGCTTGGGCCGCGGCGCTTTGGAATTTTTGTTTCAGGTGTTGGGATATTGGAATCCATAGATTATAAATATACCATAAAACTGGCCATTAAACAAAATCGATCATGATTTGACAATAATAATAGTTAGCGTTAAAATGCTTTCATCGTTGCGTCAGCCCGTAAGTCAGGTTCAAAGCGCCGGGACAAGAAGCTCGGTCGCCGCATACCTTTGTATCGTTCGCTAAACCTGCTTTTGTTCACAACGTTGGAGGCAAGCGATGGAATGTCGCGGTACGCACATCCACCGCAAGACGCACGCGAAGATCTAGTTTCGGAGGAATAAACAGCGGTCAACAAAAAACAGCCGTTTACTAACGGCGGTTGGGCTTGTGGGGTCCACTAATAATCTGGTCAACGCCATCGGCGATCACTCCAGTGAAGTCTGACTCTCGGGCCTAAACTTCGGGGGAGGTTGTCTACACGCCAAGCGCGTGGTTTCGACCCTCCCCCACTCTCATCACTTCAGTTCAGTTTGGACTGTTTTTTTTATTTGTGTTTCAATGAACGGACTTTTCGGTCCTGAACAAATTTACAAAAGTAACAAGATATTTTCTGAGGAAAATTCCTAAATAGACAAATTGGTTAAAAAACCAATTATGCTCTTTGGCGTAATGTTTTTTATAAAAAATCTTCATGGCTTCATGCGCCCACTGCACAGAGCGGAAAGCCACGGCTTTCGAAGTCCCATAAAGATAGTGCATGATTTCGGCACGGGGATAATAAACAACTTTGTACCCTGCTTCTTTGGCGCGCCAGCACCAATCCAAATCCTCGCCGTACATAAAAAAGCTTTCGTCCAGCAAACCAATCTTATCAACAACGGTTTTGCGGATCATTAAAAAAGCCCCGACAACTGAATCAACCTCCATTTCCTGGTCAATGGAAATATTTTGGTAATTGTAATCGCTGTATTCGCGCAACCCAAAAAGCCGCAAGAATGCGTTTGCCGGGTTTGGGAAGCGGCGGCGGCTGGCCTGATGGAGCTTGCCGTTGGGCAGTAAAACTTTGCAGCCTAAAATTCCAACATCCGCGTGCTGGTCCAAATATTTGAGGCATAAATCGAAAGTATCGGGCCGCACCTCTGTGTCGGAATTCAGCAATAATATGTGGCGGCCTTGGGCAATTTTGATCGCGGGATTATTGCCTCCTGCAAACCCGAGATTCCTTCCATTCTCCAATATTTTGACTTTGGGAAACTGCTGGCGCAGCATTTCCACACTGCCGTCTGTGGAACCATTGTCTGCCACGATCACTTCCATGTCGTACGAAGTGATCGAATTAAAAACCGACTGCAGGCATGTCTTGAGCAGATCTTTTGTATTGTAATTGAGAATTATGACAGATAAATCCATATTGCTAACATAACCAAGAATTGCTAAAATGTAAACTGATTTTGCCAAAGGAGGCCTATGTCAGGAGGCAACACCGCAATGGCCAGCCACCGGCCGGAATCGATCGAATTCGCTGACGGTGACTTGATGGAAATCTACCTGCCACAAGCGTCGATTCTTGCTTTCAGACCTCCAGACCAACTCCGCTTCTACGGATTCCGCGTGGATTGGGTTACCCCAAGCCAGATGAGCATCAACCGCATTCCCCACGAATTCACCGGCATGACAGACGAACAGATCCGAGCGGTTTTGGGTCAACCACAGATCTATGTCGATGGCGAGTTCGTCACGTACAGCCGCACTCAGCGCTGACAAAATTCTCTCAATCCTACACCAAAACCGGTGTAGGATTTTTTTATTCAGCACCATTTTAAAAAAGTGGTGCTTGATTTATCCCAAAATAAATCGACGCTTGCGCATCATCTTTGGCCAAAGTTTAATCATTTCCGGAATTACTTTCAGTGTGCTCGTTTCGAAGACCAGTATATATCCCAACATCGCCATTTCGCGGAAGATAAAACTAGGACTGGGAAGATAAGTATTTTTCAAATACATAAAAATGTGATTTTTGTAATTCAACTTCAAAATATCTTTGCTTAATTCGCTGTGATGCTTAACAAAGCTAAACAAATGCAGATAGCCGCCTTTTGCCGATCCCGCTGTGCGCCCGTGATACGCGACTGCTTGCGGCACATAAACATTTTTGTAGCCTAAATGATTGAGCCGCCATGACAAATCTGCGTCTTCCCAGTACGCCACGAAGTCCTCGTCGAAATATTCGCATTTATAATTTTCGCAATATTTGATTTCTTCCAAAGCTGAACGGCGATAAAAAGCGCAGGCGCCAGTAACCCCAAACACATCTCTATCATTATCAAATTGTCCTTTATCCTCTTGCAGCTGTCCGCGGTCTTTGGCGCGGCCGGAATTAGACATCATGATGCCGGTAGAATCGATGATTTTCAATTTTTGCATTTTCTCAAAATCGTAGCGCAAAATTTTTCCTGTCGCAGCAGCCACTCTTTGATCATTGAAGGCAGGAAGAATTTTTTCGATATATTCAGGCTCCAAAATCAAATCTTGGTTAACTAAAAACACAAATTCCCCTTCCGATTCGCGAATTCCCAAATTATTTCCTTTGGAAAACCACAGATTCGCGCCTGGGTCGATAATTTTTACTTGCGGATAGTTTTGCTGGATCAGTTCTTTGGACCCGTCCGCATTGCCGTTGATGACTGCGATTACTTCAAAATCTTTGTAAGTCTGCGCAAAAATCGAATCAAACACCGGCTTGATATATTTTTTGGCATTGTAAATTACCAGGATAACGCTAACTTTTGGCATAAGTTTTTGCTAAGTGTTTTAACTTTTGCATAGCTTCTCTTATCCGCCTTGAATTGTTCTTTTCCGCCCCTCTTACAGCGTCGTGCACTATAAGCGTAATTTCAAAGAACTTGAGCTTCCCAATTAGATTTGGTGTTCTATGTTCAAGTTTTTCTTGCAGAATTTTAACAAAACCTTCTCCAAACTCTTCATACAAATACCGCAATTCGAAGTCTTGATCCCCAATCTGCAAATCACCAAAATCGATAATCCCAGCGAGTTGTTTGTTGTTCAAATTATAAATAAGATGATCGCCGCTGAGGTCAGCATGGAGTAAGCTCTCCGGACCCAAATTTGGAAACTTTTCCATGGTTGTGTCCAGAAAAGCCGCGAGCTCCGGTTCCGATTCTGAAAAAAATTTACTCCATTTCCTATATTCTTTTTCAATTTTAACTTTCAGATCTACGCGTTCGATTTGGATCTTCTCTGCCTCCTCAACCGGAAATTTTCTTAGCCCATTGATAAATCCTGCAAGACTAAAAGCCAGTTTAGTTTTCTCTGCTTCAGTCAATGATTGAATTTTGTTTTTTAGCAGCTGCTCGCCTTTGATCATTTTGTAACCAACAAATTTTCGACCTTGGTACTCTCCAACAAATTCGAAATTGGGAATAATATCACCCACATATTCCTTTAGCCTCGGCAACAAGCTTATCTCATGTTCCAAATTGACGGAGATTTTTTCTTTCTTGGGAAAACGAAAAATGTATTCTCCATTTACTTTATAGGCAGTACTATCTTCTCCCTCACCTTCATATTCAATCGTGTCCACAATCAATTCCGGAAATTGCGATTGGATGGCAAGCTTAATATCTTCAATTTCAAATCTATTTAGTTCGTGTTCCACTGACATACAAATGGGTTACAAATAAGAACATTAAATCCAGGTACATTTCGGCACGAACTGTAAACGAAAGATAAATCGTCATCACTATGAAAAAACAGATATAGGCATAAAGATTCAAAGACAAATAATTTTGCACGCTTTTCCAGTACTCCCAAACCAGCGCGATCAGCCCTGCAATAATAAATGGAATAACAAAGAACGCAGCCCGCCCGAAATCCTGGACAAATGGAAACAGATACGTGCCCGTGTTCCACCAGGAGTAGAAAATCGCACCCAGGTCAAAGTTGGATTTATAATGATTCAAAAACGGCAAGGCTTTGCCGAATATATTGGTAAACGGATCCAATGTGACTTTGCCATGCTGCAGCGGGTGGATCAAGTAATACTGCTCAGCATGCAAAAGCGCTTGCATGTTAAATGAAATGCCGACATAGATTGGAATTAGAGCTTGGCCCAGTTTATTATGCGGCGCACTGATTTGAGTTACTCCCGCCAGGTAATTTGTTGACCCATAACTTTTATAATCCCTTATAATCGGAACCAAAGATAAGACCAAAACAGAAATCAATAAAAATACCGGGTAGAATTTAAGCGCTTGTTTCCAGTTTGGCTTCCGCATGATGAGATACAAAGCCATGACCCAGAGGTCGATAAAAAAGATCTGTGTGCGTGAAGCAAAAACCGTAAGCGAAATCACGCCAAATAAACTTACCAAGACCAAATCCCAATGCTTTTTCCAATTGAATCCCTGCCAAAACATTACAAAAAATGAAAGCGGAATAAATAACCTGGCAAATTGGGCGGTGTAATTGATGAGTCCAGGCACTTTTTGATCGGCCACGAACCGGAATTGATCGCTGTCAGGAGCCAAAAGCGGGAAGTTTCCGGCTTTGCGATAAAATAAATAAAGTGCTCCTATGGAAATAATAAAAATAATGTAAATTACGTATCGGACGCGCTTGACTGAAAGCTCGCTTGTCGAAATAAATTTAAATTTATTCCACCAGGGATATTTTTTCCAAACATCATCGAAGAAATAAAAGCCCAACCCAAAACTAATCAGTGAAACTCCGACAAGAATTATGAATATAACCGGCCAAGCAGATTCGAGGCTGGATAAATGCAGCCTTGGCACGCCAAGAGCCAGCATCCATGCCGAAAACATCAGCCACAGAGGATTATGGTCGCGGTTTCTGGCAAACAGATAAAAAAAGAGGGTGGTTAAAAGAAAAAAAATAACGAAATAGAACATTATTCGAGACTCCTTATTGCCTCCAGTGTTTTCCTGGCAGTATTTTCCCATGTAAATTGTTTTGACCGTTCCAGACCCTTTCGTGACAGCTCATTTTGCAAATTTTTATCGTTAAGCAACTCCAGCAAACCTTCGGCTATAGAATCCACAGACTGGGGATCCACCAAAACCCCGGCATCCCCCACCACTTCAGGCAGTGAAGATAAATTTGAAACCACTACTGGCGTGCCGCACGCCATGGCTTCCAGAGGCGGCAATCCAAAGCCTTCATATAGTGCCGGCAAGGTCAACAACGACGCACCGTTAAATAAAGCAGGTAAATCGGATTGATCGACATAACCTAAATGCTTAATCGAATCCTTCATTGCTGCCGTTTCGATTTTTTGCACAATCGGCTCCCAAAGCCAGCCCTTGCCTCCAGCGATTACAAGTTTTTCTTCTATGTGGGATTCCTGTTTGAGTTTGATGTACGCGTCAATCAATCTTACGATATTTTTCCGCGGCTGCAACGTGCCGGTGAACAAAATGAATTTTTTGAAACTCAAGTCGAATTTGTCCAAAACCGGCTGGACTTGCTCGTAAGGCATGGGCTTGAAACGTTCCGAATCGTAAGCCAAAGGAGTTACCGTAATTTTATTTGGATCGGTTCTATAAATGTTTACCAAATCTTTTTTAGTGGATTCGGAAACAGTTAAAACTTTTGTGGCAAACATAACTGCAAACCTGGCAAAAAATTTCTGGTAATAATTCATAAATCCGGAATAGATCCCGGAAAAAAGCTCGAAAGCTATGTCATGGATAGTAACTATAGATTTTTTGCCGTGATAAAGGGGCAAGGCGGCAGCCAAAATTACAAGCACATCAACCGGGTGGATGATCATTTCCCAACTCAATCTAATTTGCGTCCAAAACTTGGGGAACGGGATCAGGCAGATTTTGAAATTTTTCGGCAATTCATAAAACCATTGCTGTGGCTTTGTGCGAAAATACAAAATATATTCATTTTCATGATCAAGTTTGGCTAAATTCTTTATCAGTTCCGCGGCATAGACTTCAACCCCTGTTGGGTTGGGAAGATTTGCCCTTTCAGCTTCGAGTCCGATCTTCATAAAACATCTTTCTCCACCGGGGCTGGGTTGAGCCGCAGTCCTCCAAACAACAATTGGCGATCCTCCGGCTTGAAGAATTTAAACACAAGCAGCAGGCCTAAATAGATTGCTCCGCTGACCGCCACTATTATAAATATATTCATGTGGATCATGTATTTGATGGCTAACGCCATAACAGCCGCTGCAATTCCTGGTTTAACCAAATTTTTCATAAACCCAAAAGCGACAATATCCCGCTTGATTACGTAAGTATAGCCAATCCACTGGACGCACTCAGACGCAAGAGTGATTACACCGGCGGCCACAAACCCATACATGCGGATGAAGACCAGGTTTGCTATCAGATTGAAGAGCAAATTAAAACCGGTAATTTTTACCGCTGCTTTGGTGCGCTGTGTGATTATGAGCGCATTCGCCGGGCTATAGATGCATAGCACCGAAACCGCAGCCACCAAAAATCCCAAAGCTTTGGCGCCTTGATCAAATTCAGGATTATAAAAAGCTATCAGCTTATGCGACAGCAAAAATGCGCCAACCGTAAACGGTACGGCGATGGCAATCATATATTTGGTATAAGCTTCTAATCCCCGCTTGGTATCGGCGAGGTTGTTGCGGGACAAACTCTCGGCAAAAAACGGCAGCAAGGATGCAGAGACAATGGCAGGCAGAAAAGCTAATATATCCCAAAACTTGTAAGCCGCAGCGTAATAACCATTTTCTGTAAACGAGCGCAGGTGCGGCAGCAACAGCTGGTCGATTCGGTTGTAAATTGAGAAAAAAGTCAGCAGCGCAAACGGGATGTTGACCACGAACAAACTCTTCCAAAACGAAAAATCAAATTTGAGTTCGAATTTTGTAAAATTCTTCTCGACGTAATATCGGTAAATAATCACATCGACAACACCGACCAATAAATTGACAAACGAAATGAAAAATAAACTTTTGTGAAAATAAATGGTAATCAACATCATCGTGATGTTGATTAGGGAATTAACGAAATTGACTACGGCAATAATTCCCATGCGCTGAAACGCATTGATAATTGCCATGAATGGATTGCTCAGAGAAGAAGCCAATAGAGCAAAGCCGGTAACGTACAAAGCATTTTTCAATACAATCGGATAAGAATGGGATGTAAAAGCAATTATATCCAACAGCAGCATAAAGCCGAGAGCCAGGCAGAATTGGATTCCAAAAAAATTGCTCAGATACTTCTCTGCCAGCTCTTTGTGTTCGCTGACTTTTTTTATGACCAGCTGCATCATCCCCAGATCCACAAAAAAATTGATAACCGTAAGGTAGCCGCCAATGAGCGCATACTGCCCGGCAACATCCGGACCAAAGTAGCCCAGCAGCCTGGTAAACGTAAAAAACAGGATAACAATGACGATTATCCTTGAGACGAGCAAGCTTAAGATGTTTCTGCCGATTTGCTGCATAGAAGCATTATACGCCAAAATTGAGCAATTTTTAAGACCAATTGTCAATATTCCGGCGAAGTTCTAAGATTAGCTTATGAAAAGAAATCTAATCTTACTTGTGCTAATCATAATTTTTGTCGGAATTGCTTTTTTGCTTTACCGCATACAAAGAAAAAATCTGATTTCTGTAAGTCCAACTAACCTTAATCCACCTGCCACTGCTCCGACAACCGAAGCACAAAAATTTGATATTGTTCCGCCGCTTGCGGATGCGGCCTCGCGCGTGAACAAAAAACCGTTTGGGATATATGTCTCCCCAGGCCACTCGCCAGTAAACCCCGAGCGCTTCACCGGGTATCACACTGGGACGGATTTCGAAATTTTCCCGGGCGAAGAAAATTCTGATGTGACAGTGACTGCGGTTTGCACTGGTAAAATATTGCGCAAAGAAACTGCGCGAGGCTATGGCGGCATGGTCGTGCAGGCCTGCACATACCATAATGAGCCTATCACGGTGGTTTATGGCCATATCCGGCTTTCAAGCATGACTCAAAAAATAGGAGATGTTTTAAACCAGGGCGATAAATTTGTCGTTTTGGGAACTGCGTATTCTTCCGAAACAGGCGGCGAGCGCAAGCATTTACATTTAGGAATTCACAAAACAACAACGATTGATACCCGAGGCTACGTTTCTGATTCGTCTCTGCTTGACAACTGGTACGACTATCAGCAGATTGTAAATAAATAACCGCCAGACCTAAAAGGTCTTGGCGGTTTTGCGTTTGTACCCTCCTGTAAGTAAAAGTAGTTTATGATAGAGGCTTGAGATGAATCTGCTTTTTTCTTGTCCGGATACCACCCTGAGTTCAGGATAGGCATAGCCATGGGCTTTGAAGTACTCATGAATGAACTTCCGCCGGGATTCTTTGATTTATCCATCCAGAATCATCAGTGCTGGAACCCGAAAAGAAACGGCTTTGGTATATGCGAGTAAGCCGTAAGCTTCGGGATATTCTCCAGATTCACGGCTGGCCTGCTGAAACTGCATGAACGGGTAAATCAATGCAGCGCTTGCCTCCGGCAGAAGTCTTTGAGCCTGCATATATGTAAAACCATATATGAATGTGGGGTCATGTTGTTCCCTTGCAGATTCAAAATTCACTCTTAGATGCTCTGGCAACCCAGCCAGAAGAATGTTCACCATATCCCCTCCTTTTAGAAATCAATCTAAAATTTGTTTGCCTTTTTGTCAACTAACAAAATAAAAAAACCGTGAGTCCTTCGCCGGCTGGTGAATGGCGTATTTCTGAACTCACGATTATAGTCTTTATCAAATTTCTTTCCTTATAATGAAGAAGAAACCGACCAACCCTCCGAATGAGGCGATCAAACCAATTACTTGGTCTGAATCAGATGCTGGTTCGGTCTGTCTGCCACGGTTGCTTTTGACCATAGGATCTCCATCGGAAGCACGTGATATTCCGACTCCATAGATCGCAAGCATAAGACAAAGAAATGCTCCGAGCATACGAAGAGCTTTCATATTTTTCCTCCTGATTTGTTCTCACTTCCCAGACTTCAACATTCGCGCGAATAAGACCATTGAAATCTAAAAAGTGAGGAGGAACAGACTTGGTCTGCTCCCCAGCGAAACTCTCCCACAGCGACACGGATATTAACCCGATTAGCATGGCCTGCAAGCCGTGGTCTTGGACACCGCAGCTTAAGCAAGTTTTGTGGTGCAAGCGAGTTGGCCGTCTACGAGACAAGCCGACGCACTACTTTTCGAATGTGATCTCTTTCACTAGCCTCCGCAGCCTTGCTTCCCTCTTCCACGATCTGTCTGCACTCGGGACAATCCGCGGCATGCGTGATGATCACGTCCAACTGATAAATCGAAATCGATTCTATCGAGATCGATCCTGACAGAAAGGCCAGCATGAGTTTCTGTCTCGCTTGATTAGTACAAGCCAAGCTAATTTCCTCCTGCAAACTCGCCACCGGGATGGTGGTTTTCTCGGAAGCCACAAATCTCATGAATTCCGAGCAAAACACCATGTTTCCAACTTCCAGCACTAACGGTATATTTTACTCCTTTTTGGCGGTTTTGTCAATCCCTCACCTTTCCGATTTGTGAAATGGTAAGAAAAAGGTCAGGGATTTGTACTATAATAAGGACATGCCAGAGCAAGAACCCACAGACGAGCAGGTGGTAGCAAGAATCCAAAACGGCGAAGCCGAAATGTTTGAAGTCGTGGTCGCCCGCTACGAACCCAAGCTCAAGCGCTATGCCTCTAAATTCATAAAAAGCCACACCGATACGGAAGACCTGCTGCAGGACGTGTTTATCAAAGCCTACCGCAACATCCAAAGTTTTGACACCTCTCGCAAATTTTCTTCTTGGATTTACCGGATCGCCCACAATGAATTTATAAATTTCATAAAAAAGCGGCGAATTGAAACCGTCCCGATTTTTGATACCGATATCATCATCCCTTACCGGCAAAATTTCAACGAAGAGCTGGATCGAGCCGACGTCAAAAAAATTCTCGATCAAAGCCTGGACAAGCTCGATCTTAAGTATAGCGAACCGATTTTGCTCTATTATTTGGAAGAGTTCAGCTACCAGGAAATTTCAGACATCCTCCACATTCCGATTGCGACAGTGGGAGTTCGGATTTCCAGAGGCAAAAAAATCCTCCAAGAAAGTTCACATAGTCTCAAGGATAAATACAATGGATAAAGATTTTTTCAAAAAAATCGAATCAGGCGAAATCAAGATGACTTCGAAGTATTACTTCATAATTCGGGATATTTTGGTCGTCCTCGCCGCGGTGGTAATCCTGCTGGTTTCGGTATTTTTCATAAGCCTGGTCTTTTTTGAACTGCAGGAATCAGGAGCTACTACCCTGACCAGATTCGGGTCAGGCGGAGTCCAGCTCTTCTTTGCAATATTTCCCTGGATCCCAATTTTGATCGCTCTTGCCCTGACTTTCCTTTTGAGCCTGGTGCTCAAACGTTTTTCGTTTGCTTACCGCAAGCCGCTGCTTTATGTGCCAGTGGGCGTAGCCGCAGTCATTTTGGTCTTAAGCGGATTGGCGGGAATCGGGCGAATCCATAATCATTTGCGCGACCTGTCCAGCAATGGCGGGCCGGAGTTTATCGGGGCTTTCTACCACAACAATTCCAATATCGGCCACGATCGAATTACTGTCGGTGAAGTCGTTTCCGAAAATCCTCAGACCATAATCATGAAAAATGATGATGAGCAATACACAGTAACTCTGTCCGCCCAAACCCAATTTCCGTTCGGAGACAATTTCCAAAACAATGAACGCATCGCGGTCATAGGGGTGCGAAGCGGCAACAATATCCAAGCTATTGCCATCCGCCGCCTGCTGCAAGAAAGCCACGAAGAGCCCGGATTTTTCCTGTTCCGCCCATAATTTAGAAACTCAATTTTAAGCTGTTGATAAAAAGGCCTATTTTTTAGGTCTTTTTATAACTTAGAACCCAGTACTTAGAACTTAGTACTCACTTATTGATTTAGCTCGTCAATATCTGCCTGATACCTGTTTGCTGTTGCTACGACATTATCACCATAGAATCTAAATCTAAGATTAGTGCCGCCGGAGAAATATTGCATGGCTGCTGCCCACTCCCCGCTTTGGCTGGTTGCTCCCGCTCCTGCCAATTTGATCCCTGCCGCAATAAACGCATCGCGGATGTCCCATGGATTGGCAGATTTGCCCGTGATCGCGGCAACCCTGTCTTTGTATCCCGTCCAAGTAGAAGGGATAAATTGCGCCGGACCCATAGCGCCGCCCCAGCCTACTTGCTTGCCTCTCTGGAACATTGGGCAGGATACCGGAGTTGTTTCAGGATCCATGCCAAGGTCCGAGGTTATTTGCAAGAATGGCGGAATGTCACGGTCGGGTTTCATAATTACTTTGTAACTTTTGCTCGGAGGATCTCCGGCCCGATTGCAGGTGCCAACGTTTTTACCCAAGTTGGATTCTTGGGTCAGAATGGCCAGCAAAAAAGCTGCCCGGACCCCGGTCACGCCCGAAACATATTTCGCAATCTGGACGGCTTGGCCAAAGGTAATCTGGTTTCCCGTACCCACGCCGAATAATTCGTACAGCCTGTTTTGGATTTGCGCGGCTTGCGCGCGTTTATCGCTGATGGTTGCCTGATAAGCCGATTCCTGACCTTTGGTTACAGTCAGCAGATCATTTTGCGCAGAAATATTCTGTCTGAGTTCATTGTTTTGCAGCACCTGGATCGAAAGCATGTCCTTCTGTCCCTGGTTTTGGTTTTCAAGCTGATCCTGTTCGCTTTTCAGCTGTTTGCTTTCTTGGTCGAGGTTGTTCAACAAGTCAGCCAAATTTATATTGATTTGCTCATAAGCATCCAGTTCCGAATAAAACCCAATCAGCCCGTCGTTGTTCAAAAGCATCTCTATGACTGACTGCTGGTCTTTGTCGTAAATTTCTGGAAGCAGATTTTTTATTTTTAGGCGCAGATCGCCAATCTGCTGCATGGCATCCGCAATTTGGGACTGCGTTTCGGATATTTGCTGGTTTATATTCTGGATATTTAAGTTGGTAGATTGGATCTCGAGAGTAACTTTATTTTTCTGGATGTTTAATTGTTTGAGCTTATTGTTTAAAGTATTTTTTTGGGACTGGACTCCGGCGAGCTGCTGTTCGTATTGCAAAATTTCCTGCTGAATCTGCTGCAGCTGCTGCTGCAATTCGGCTTTTTGAGCATCGGAATTCTGCTGGTCTGGGCTCGCTTGGCCATTTGCCGACTGCGCCAAAGTCGACCATGCTGGAAGCAAGGCTAAAATAACGCCAATAATTATGGTTTGTTTCAATCGATTCATTTCATTTATTATACCAAATTTGCAAAATTTCTGCTAACTAAAAACGCAACTAAAATAAAGGAGTTACCATTCTGGCTTTTTCCCCATAAATTTTGTATTGGTTTCGGCCCGAATGTTTGGATTCGTACAAGGCATCGTCTGCCGCTTTGACCAATGCAGCTCGGCTCAAGCCGTGATCAGGATAAATCGAGATACCTGCGCTGGCGGAAAGCCGGATTTTATTCTGGTCAACCACCAACGGTTTGGAAAATTCATAATAAATTTTATCAATGATGACGTGAATATCTTCGACGCTATTGATTTGCTGAAACAGCATGACGAATTCGTCTCCGCCCCAGCGCGACACAGTGTCTTCGTCGCGCGTGGCATCATCCAAGAGTTTGGCAACCGCTTTTAGTACTTCATCGCCGATTTTATGGCCCCAAGTATCGTTGATCTCTTTGAATACATCCAGGTCCAGGAAAACAATGGCCAGTTTTTCTCGATTGCGATCAGAGATGCTCATCGCGTTTTCCAAACGATCATCAAACAGCCTGCGGTTGGGCAAGCCGGTTAACTGGTCGTGAAGAGCGATCCGAGAAATCAATGATTCGGCGCGCTTTTGGGAAGCCACCAGCGAACTCATAGCCAAGGCCGCTATGCTAAATGAGAGCAACGAAGGAAGATCGTTCGAATTTAAGTTTAACTCGTATTTTGGATCAAAGAAAAAATAATCCTGAGCAAGCACGCTCAAAACTACGGCGAACAAACTCGGCCCAAGCCCGCCATACCAAGCGACGCCCACCACTGCAACCAAAAACAGCAATTCCGGTGTGCTGGAAAACAATCCATAATGCAAATCAATTATCGTTGCTAGCGCGATCACCACGATCGAAAACAAATACGGAAAAGGGCGTTCAAAAGGCTGTTGCACGAAATTATAGTCGGTAAAACCCTGTATTTCCCGCCAAAGATTGCTAATTATCGATTTACTGGGGGCTTTCTCTTTCATACCTCCATTTTAGTCTTTCTGTTGTTTCTGTAAACAAAAACGAGCCTTTGGAGGCTCGTGTTTCTTTATTGGACTGCTATGAGGCTGGCTTCGATTTGGTTTTGACTATCCAGTACCCCATATACCGTAACCTGATCGTTAGGTTTGAGATCTGATATCTTTATATTCGCGTTATTTTTTGTTATTTGGGTAGATCCTGTGACGAGCACGTTTTGGCTAACACCATTTGAAGAATTGACTGTGATCACATTTCCGGAAATTTTACCGATATTGCCAACTGTTGTGCCGCGCATATTTACCCCAAAGCCACCCATCATCATATATCCAGGTTTGGGGCCGTATGCCCAATACCGGTCAGATGACATCATAATTCCGTGGCCTCCAAAACCGTACCGGTGATGGTTGCCGATAAACATTCCGAAACCAAAAACGATTAAAATCAAAACTAAAATTCCAAGCCCAAGAGTCCAATTTTTTCTGTACTTTGGTTCAATTTGATTTTGCACAGGTTCTGCCATAGATTTTTGGTTAATTGCAATGCTTAATACAATTATCATAGCAATTTATTACAAACAAAAATAGCGGCATAGCCGCTTTTTCTGTAACTTTACCGCAGGATTGCTCCCGCGGCTTCCGAAGTGTTATAAACATAACACTCCGGTGCCGAAATAAATGCAAGCAATTCTTAAAGTCTAACAATTAAACCATCCCAAACTTGTTTCAGGGTCATTCTATTCCAGGCTTTTTATATCCTCAATAATTTCCGGGAATTCTTCCTGATTAAAATGCCCTCGATTTTCGAAAACTCTTACGACTGCATTTGGAAATTGATTTTTAAACAATTCCAAATCGCTAAACGGTACAACTTCATCGTCTTTGCTGTGGTAAAGGAAAATTTCAGCAACTTGTTGTTCAACTTTGTTCAATTTATCCGGCATAGCAAAATCAGGAGGCAGTGGGCCAATATCTGAATTTTTGAAGCAGGCAGAAACTAAAAATAATCCATTAATTTTTTTTCCAGAATTGTTCTCGGCTAAATACTTTGCCAAAAAAGATCCACCAAGGGAATGCCCGATCAAAATCAAATCTTGATTGACTAATTTCAATATTTTCTCAAACCATAGTTTCCATTCCGCATATCTGGCATTAAGCTTGTTTGGCATCTCCGGCTGTATGACATCATATGACTCTCCTAATCTTTCGGCTAGTTTACTCTTCCATCGCTTAGCCGAAGTCCGGTAATATTCCAAATCAATTACAAAATTCTTAAGAAATTCCAAATACTGACTATATTCTTCGAAAGTATCACCACCATTTATTACGATAACTTGTTTTTTCATTTAGGCATCTCCTTTAGCAACTTATTATTGACCTAAGCATAACAAATAAAGTTGATGGATCAAAACAAAAAACCGCCTAAACTAACAGGCGGTTTAATTTTTAGGCCCCTTGGTCATCAGCTGATGGCCCGTAGATTGACGGAACTTTGGCTCCCATGTTCCGCAGGAAAGTTGTGAGCTGCCCGCGGTGGTGGATTGCGTCAAACAAAAATCCCCAAACCATCCAATATTTCTTCGTCTTCCACATTTCCCCCATGGCAGCTTCGCCATTCAGCCAATCGTCTTCAGAAACATTTTTAACGGCCGCAATCAGCTCGTCGACGCCGGAATCAAACATCTGGAGCATTTCTTGCTTGGTTTTTGGCTTTGGCATATCGAATTTGGGAGCGCCTTTCGTGATTATTTCTACAGAACTTCCAAATTGCATGGCTAGCTGGCCAGCCAGGCTTCCGGCTTCCCGAGATTTGTCATGGACCTTGTGGCCGTGCTTGTCTTCGGGCAAAGCTTCAACTGCTTTTCTAAACCTCGGCCGTTCATCCTGCAAAACTTTGATAAAAAACTCCTGATTTGTCATAAATATTCTTTAATAATGAGATTTAAATTATAGCTAAGCTTAAATCTTGATGTCTAGTGTAAAGTAAACAAAAACAAGGCCAAGCTGACCTTGCTGCTAAATTTTATGAAAAAAAACGCCCCAAAATGAAGCGGTTTTTAGAAGTTAAAATCTATACCTAATTTTGCCGAAGCTTTTTTTATCCATTCTTCTATCCGATTAACTTTTTGCAAAACAGCTGTGTACTCAATTTGCAAGTCCCTAACTGCCTTGGCCAGGTTATCGACAGATTTTGTTAGCATGTTTAAAGATTCTCGAAGCTCCGTAATTTCACCTCGTAATTCCTTTATATCTTCCTTTGTGGCCAGTACAGCAGAAAGCTGTACAATATCTTCGTTCGTTAACATAGTCATATTATATTAGATCTACAAAAAACGATTGTCAACAAAAACCGCCTCAAAATGAAGCGGTTGAATTTCTATTTTCTAGATCCTATTTACTATTTTCTGAAGTTACTGTCTCTTCTCTTCAAATGAGAACACGTAGTTGGAAAGGGCAACCAGAACTATTGACCAAATGACCATCCAAAGCAAATCATGTTCCAGGCTTCGAAAACCTACACCTTTGGTCATGATTTGACGCAACGCGTCAGACAAGTAAGTCAGCGGCAAGTAGTTGGCCACGTGCTGCAGCCAACTTGGGAAAGATGATACCGGGAAGAAAGTTCCGCCCAAAAACAACATAGGGAATGCGATAAGGTTGGCAAACGCCGGGACTGATTCTTGGGTCTTCGCAATTCCGGAAATAGTAAATCCTAATCCCAAGAACATTACAGACCCCAAGGCTGCCACCAGCGCTATCAAGAAGTAGGAGCCAATCACTGTAGCTTTTAGGAACGTGATGCCGACAATTACAAACACCGCAACCTGCAGCATCGATACAATCAATCTGGTGATGACATTTGCCGTGACAAAACTAAGCGGCTGCATAGGAGTGGCGATCAATCGCTTGAGCACCCCTTTTTCTTTGTAATTGGTAAACACAAAAGCCACGGAGAAAATCGACATCTGCATCAAAGACAAAGCAATCAACCCCGGCAGCAAGAAATCGACATATTTCAAATGATGGGAGTTGATCTCCTGCGTTTGCAGATTGAAGATGCCGGATCCTTTGGTAATTCCCAAAGCGGTCTTGTCCAAAATCCCGTTCATAATCGAAGTAGCCACGCCCGCTTGTTGGGCTTGTCCGGAGTTGGTGAGCACCGTGACTTGGTGGGTCGAAGCAAGCGCTTGCGGCGAATCCGGGATTAGGTCAGCTGGAATCAAAAACACTGCTGAAAGCTTATCGTTCTGGATTTGGTCCCGCAACTGCGGCTCCGTCCCCTGGCGGATATTGAATGAAGGCACATCTTTCAGAGCGTCCACAAAATGCTGTGTTGCGGCAGTCGGCGGCCCGGACAAAGCCACACCGACTTCGGTCTTGGCGACTTTGTCAAAGCCAATAAGTCCAAATACGACCATGATCAAAAGCGGCGAGAAGAACGTGAAGAACAACGCCTGTTTATTGCGGAAAAACATTTTTATGGCGGCAATTGTCAGTTTTCGTAAGGCTAGCATAAAATAAGTTCTAATTACTAATCTCTAATTGACCTAAACAAGTTTAGAAATTAGGTTAATTAGGTCAATTCTTAATCTCTCAAAGCGTGACCAGTTAATTTAAGGAACACATCTTCCAGAGTTGGCTGGCGCAGTTGCAGGTCCATAATGCTAAATCCTGCTTCTTTGGCCCGGACAAATAGAGCGGTCAGAGTCATTTCCGGATCTTTGGTTACAAGCCTATAAAAATCCTTTTCGTGTTCTACAGTTTCCACTCCGGGTAACGTCTGCAGATTAGAGACATCAATCTCCTGGTGGGATTGGAAATTTATACTTGAGTTAAGTCCGGGTAATTTCAAAAGATTTTGAGTTTCGTCCATAGCCACGATGTGGGCATGATCCATAACGGCAATACGATCGCACAAAACTTCGGCCTCATCCATATAGTGTGTAGTCAGTACAATGGTTTTGCCTTGCTTATTGATTTGGGAAATCAAATCCCAAAGATTTCTTCGAGCCTGAGGATCCAATCCCGTGGTCGGCTCGTCCAAAAACAAAACCTTCGGATCGTTGACCAGCGCCACGGCAATCGACAACCTTTGCTTTTGCCCGCCGGATAATTCTTTGACTTCTGATTTGGCTTTTTCTTCCAGCTGGACTAATTTCAAAAGTTCCATGGCATCCACAGTGCGGCCATACAAGGCGGCAAAAGTATCCAACAGTTCAACCAAATTCAATCCTTCAAAAAATGACGACGCCTGCAGCTGCACGCCGATAATGCTTTTTACCGCATGCGCGTTTGTCGAAACGTCTTTGCCGTCTAAGATTGCTGTGCCGGAAGTGATGCTTTTCAGCGCTTCCACCATTTCCAGAGTCGTGGTCTTGCCCGCCCCGTTTGGGCCCAAAATGCCAAAAGTCTCGCCTTCCACCACATGAAAGCTGATTTTATCCACGGCGGTAAAATCGCCGTATTTCTTGGTTAAATCCTTGATTTCTATAATGTTTCCCATATATTTTCAGGTGTTACCAACTGCTAATTTTACTCCCAAAAAGCCGATTTGTCAAGCCAAAACAAAACTGCGGCATCTACCGCAGTTTTTAATTTATTCTTTTTCGGAAAACATTTCCCGCAGAATCTTGGCTTTTTTGGTTAAGCCTAAGCCCTCGACTTTGTCCGGCACCCGTTTTAGAGTATCCAAGATCGTTTCCATGTGGTCATCCGGAAAACAATCCAAAGCCATATGCAATATATCGGCGCGATCCAATTTTTCATTTGAGGTCGCCTCAATTTTCAGCACCAGCCGGTTCAGGGCGTCTTCCCGTTCCCGATAAGACATTCCCCGCTCCGGCAGCGATTGGGTTTCTTGCAGCATAGTTGATTATTTAGAGATTACATTTCCCTCGGTATAGCTGTCAACTTCTGCCTGCGGCAGCACGGTAGCCTTGGGGTAACCGGCCCGTTTGTAAGCGACCGGAGTAAACAGGTGCTTAAGTCCGTTTTGAATTTTATATATGCCTGTGGACTGATCGCCTTTGATTACGGTTCCGTCTTTCGGCGACAATGGTGTGCCGGTTGGAATTGCATTGAACTCATCGGATCCCAGCGAAACCAACGGGAAGCTGCTTACGCCGCGCTGTTTAAAAACAAATGCCGACATCAAACGCTTCTGCCCGTCTTTATACCAGTAAATTCCGGCATCGCCCGCAAGCCCGACCGCGGATCCGTCCGGAGGAGTTAAGAACGAACCCAAGCCGATGCCGGCGACTTCGTCATCGGAAAGCTTCATCAGATTTTTGAAACTCAATTTGCGGGCCTTGAACACGCTGTAAGAAATCGGCCGCTTCATCCCTGATTCAATCAAATAAACAGTCTGGTCCGTATTGCCGGTTATGAGCGTGCCGTCCAGCGGAGCTATAAATGAGCCTGTGTCGTAACTGTCGACTTCGGCTTGCGGCAAAGTCATTACGTTTTTGAATGAATATTTATGCTGCGCAAACACGGGTCCCGAGGCGGCGTGCTTTTTGCCGTCCTGCACCAGGAAAACCGTAGCCGAGATGTCCCCTTTTATGAAAGTCCCGTCCAGCGGCGGCATGGGTTTGTCTGTGATGTAAGAATCAAATTCTGTCTGCGACACCGGAACTATGGTTGAGGTTTTGATCTTGCGCTGAACTGCTACGAAATTTGAGAACAGCCTTTTGGTTCCGTTATCAATGACATAGGTTGTTGTGTCGCCAATTTTTTGGATAACCGTGCCGTTGGGATATTTGAACCACTGATTGTAGAATTTCCAAAAATTATAATTGCCGTTGAACACGTGCGGCGTGTAGCGGTAAAGCGCTGCCGTTGCAAAGTTGGTCAGAGTGACTGTTTGCATGGGAAGGACATTTTGGTAGCCGTTGAGCGTGTTGGCAATGTTAATCGTATCACCCTTGCGGGAAGTGCGGATTGCCGGTCCGCCATTGGCCGTGCCGGTGGCGTCCACTTCCGGCCCGCGGCCGACACGGGCGCCGTTGATTGTGTTGTTGAAAGATTTCATGAGGGAAGACGCAGCACCCAAGTATCGGCCGCCAGAGGAATCAAAAGCGCCGAATAATTGATTGTAAAATCCCAGAAAAATATTGCCGCAGGGAGATGAATCGGGACAGCCAAAACCCAAAGCGCGATCGAGCGCGGTCTGCAGATCCGAATCAGAGGAAAAAGTTCCGGTAATTAAGCTTTGCTCTTTCTGCAAAGTCACCAGCAGCACCTGCGGGTTTAGTCCGGTCTTGGATGAAGCATCGTAAATCAGCTGGGCCGCTGTGCGCAAATGGTCCAAACTTGGTTCCGGATCTTCCAATCCGACTTTTGTGTTCACGTCGGGTTCTTTGAGCTTGGCCACGAATTGCGGGGTGGTGTTGGCCAACACTGATCCTTGCAATTCCAAAAATTTCTGGATCGCGGCTGCAGAGCCAAAAGTCTGTGAATCCGCAAAAGCTTCGTCGGAAATCAGCAGATTGGGGTTGAAGTTGGGATCAATCGCGTCTTGGGCAAACGCCGGGTAGGGCGAAATCACAAATCCCAGGCACCAAATGACAAATAAACTCCAAGCTCCAATTTTTAAAAATTTATTTGGAACTTGCTTATTTGAAATTATTTGGATTTTGGAATTTGTCATTTGGATTTTATAAAATTGGATCACCCGGCGCTATAACGTCCACCCAGGCTTGCGGGAAAGTTTTGATGTCAGTAAATTTATAGCCGCGCGCGAGAAATGCTTTCGCGGAAAGAGCATGTTTGGCTTCCCCGCTAACAACATAAACCGTGGGGTCTAAAACCGATTTGACCAGCGTGCCGTCGAGAGGGGCAAGCCAAAAATTATCCGGCGCTTTGGGCACATGCGAAAAATCGTCAGCAGTGACATTTAAGACGCGGGCAAAAGACAGCTTGCGCTGGGTAAATACGAAGTACGTGACTGGGCGCGCCACGTCATTGTGCATGACATAAACCGTGGGATTGCCAAAGACCACGACCATGGTCCCTTCCGGCGGCCAATACCAGTCGCCTTTCGGATACAATGCGACATCCGCATCCGGCAAAATCTGGACCTGGGCAAAGCTGAAATTTCTGGATTGGAACAAAAGATAAGTCAGAGGCCGGATCACGTTTTGGTCGACATAATACACTGTTGGGTCGGATGCGGAACGGATCAATGTCCCGGTTTTTGGCAAAATTGGGGAGCCCAAAGTATAGGTCGAGAGCTGGTTGTTGGTTTCAGCCATCACGTTCTGCGTGGGGAATTTCTGGTTATAGACAAATTGCGACACGTATTGTTTGACCCCGCCCGAAACATAATAAATATTTCCCGTGGAAAGTTCGCGCACCAAGCTTTGGTCCAGCACGGGCTGAGGTGCCAATGCCCGCAAGGCGTTGATTCGGCCCTTGCCCAAAAATCCAGTACAGCTGCTGTTAAGACAATTATTGGTGTTCAACGAGTCGATGTTGTCGGTTGTTTTCAGGAGAGTGTCACGGATTTGGATATTGGTGTAATCCGGATGTTCGGATTTGATCAGCGCCGCCACGCCGGAAACCACCGGAGTCGCCAAAGAAGTTCCGGAGCCGTAAATCAAAATATTATTTGAAGGGCTGGAGGGCAAATACCCTGTAGTGATAATGCGTTTGCCAGGTGCTGTGATGTCCACGCAATTGATGCCGAAGTTGGAAAAATCCGCTTTGCGGTCGTTGATGTCGGATGCGGCCACGCCGATAACCATGTTTTGGCCGTTGTCGGCGCATACCGGATACCCGGGATTTTGATCCAAATTAATCCCTTGTGCTGCGGTGTCATTGCCTGCGGCAGCTACGATGACCGCCCCTTTGTTGAAGGCATAAGAAATAGCGCTTGCCAAATCCGGATCTTCGGGAAAGCCGTTGGCGCCCAGGCTCAAATTGATGATGTTTGCTCCGTGATCAGTCGCCCATTTGATACCATTGCTGATTGCGGAAAGCTGGCCTGTGCCGGAAGAGTCGAGAGCTTTGATAGGCATAAGGTTGATATTCCAATCAATTCCGGTAATGCCTTTGCCGTTGTTTGGAATAGCCCCAATCACGCCTGCCACCGCAGTTCCATGGCCATTGTCATCGGAATCCGTGTTTGCGGGAATAGGTTTGTTGTTTACGAAATCATAGCCAGCCCCGACCCGCCCGTCGCTGAGGTCGAGATGTGAAGCCAAAATGCCTGTATCGATAATTGCCACCACCACCGTGCTAGAGCCTTTGGTGTAATTCCAAGCTTGTGGCACTCCGATTTTGGGCAAATACCATTGGTAGTCCGCTGCCGTCGGATCATTGGTAAAAAATGGATCGTTTGTGGTGACGACACTGCTCACAACCAAGTCTGCGGCATGCACCACATAATCCGTTTTCGCAGCAACCGGCGCATACGGCAAAAAAACTGCCATCAAAATCGGCAGCGAGAGGATGCTGGTTAATCTTTTGAGTCTAAATTTTCCGGACATTGATTAAATAGAGGAATATTTACCGGTGAGTGAGCGCCATTTGATGATGAACAAATCCCGCAATGACTGCAAATAGGCTTTTAGCGGGACATGGCTGCCGCCGTGTTCTTCCCAGGACACCGGGACCTCTTTAATTCTATAACTTAGGCGCAGGGCAATTGCAAGCAATTCCATATCGAAAGCCCAGCCGAAAATCGTAACCTGGCGGAAAATTTCCTTGGCCGCTGCCCCTTTAAACGCTTTGAAACCGCATTGCGTGTCTTTGATGTGCGGTATAAGGACAATTTGGATGAGTGTGTTGGACATTCTGGACAAAATTACCTTGTACAAAGGCTGGCGGATTTTGACCGTGGACGGATCTTGGTATCGTGAGCCGATGACGACTTCTATCCCAGAGTCCAGATGAGGCCAGAATTTCTCGATTTCGGAAATCGGCGTGGCATTGTCTGCATCCATAAACATCATGTACTCGCCCACTCCTTCGGCCATTCCTTTTTTGACCGCAGCGCCTTTGCCTTTTATGGTTTCGCTTACCACTCTGGCGTTTTGGACAGTTGTTGACTCAAGCCGCTTAACAATTTCCACAGTTTTATCTTTGCTGTTGTTGTCTACTACGATAATTTCATAGTCATATCCCTGTTTTTCCAAATAAGAATCAACGTCCAAAAGAGTTTTTTCGATCCGTTCTTCTTCGTTATATGCCGGGATTATGACTGAAAGCTTTTTGCTCATTATTTTGTTTCTAATTGATTAAATAAGTAGCCAAATTATACCATATAATTGCTTAAATTCAAAATAAAAAACCGCGATGTTTGCCGCGGTTGGTTATAAAATTGCTTCTTCCTCAATGTGTTCGTTTGTTGGAGCTGGTTGGGAAAAGAATTTCTTATGCCAAGCCCAGGCTGTGCGCATGATTGTGTCGAGGTCGGACAATTTGAGTTCAAACCCAAGTTCTTTCTTGATTTTCTGATTGTCCGCCACCAAAATCGGCGGATCACCGGCTCTGCGATCCATGCGTTCAATGGGCACCATGCGGCTGGTGACCTCCACAGCCTTATCCACGATCTCCTGCACCGAGTAGCCCTTGCCGGTACCGATGTTATAAACGAAACTGCCGGCCTCGTCTTCTAGTTTTTTGATAGCCAGCACGTGTGCGCGCGCAATGTCAGACACATGCACATAGTCGCGGATTGCTGTGCCGTCGCTGGTCGGATAATCATGCCCGTAAATGCGCATGGAAGGCAACTCCCGATTGGCGACTTGGAAAACTCTAGGTATAAGATGGGTTTCGATGAAGTGATGCTCGCCCACTCGACACTCGGGATCCGCTCCGGCCGCGTTGAAGTAACGGAACATGACAGCTGACAGGTCATGAGCTTTGCTGTACCAGTTCACAATTTTTTCAAAAATAAGTTTGGTTTCGCCGTAAGGATTCGTGGGTTCGCAAGGATGAAGCTCATCGATTGGCACATACCTGGGACTGCCATAAACCGCGGCGGATGAAGAAAAAATTAATTTTCTGACCCCATGCCGAAGCATGCAATTCATTAAATTAATGCCGTTAACCACATTGTTATGAAAATATTTTTCCGGCAGCAATACTGATTCTTCAACAATGATTGAGCCGGCCAAATGCACGACTGCCGCAATGTTATATTGCTCAAAAATTTTATCAAGCAGCTCGGTATTTTCCAAGTCTCCCACAATGAACGGACAGCCAAAGTTTGGCACTGCCGAATTGGAAAGGTTGTCGAGGATGATTGGATTTAAGTTGGCTTTCAAAAGTTCGAGCACAACGTGGGAACCAATATAACCGGCTCCCCCGGTGACTAGAACATTGGAGCGGGATTTGTCAAAATTTGCAAAATGCGGGAACCGCGCCGGATCAAGCACTACAAATTTGGGCTTGTCATCTTCGAAAACCAAATATTGGCCGTCGTTTTTGGCCAACATCTGCTCTATTTCATCTGGATTGAAAACTTGAGTCATGCAAATTTCTCGATATTATAGAAAAAACCGCGTTGCTACGGTTTTGTTTTCGTTTTTTGTCTTTGACCTAATCTTAAGAGACAAAAAAAATTCTGGCAAATTGAGCACATTAATTAAAGCTCAAATAGCCGAAATCCCGACGAAAGTCGGGATCCAAATACATTTATATATTCCTGAAATTAAAAAAACCAGGCCATTTTGACCTGGTTTTCCACAATTTCTAATTTCTCGGTGTTCCCATTTTTCTGGCAGTGCGGAACAGCAATACGCCAAATGTCAGGAATACGGCTAGGTAAAACGAGATCCATCCCGGAATTCCGGTTTTTGGAGCTTTGTAAGTCGCCCCCGAACCGATTGTCCCGGGGCGGCTCGTGGTATTGGTGTTGCTCGCCACTGAGCTGTAATCAACACTAGTGTCGACTTCGTTGCTGAACGTAACCTTGAGTACTTTATCCGAAGCGTTGCTGGGCAAAGTGTCTTTGACCCGGACCGTGAACTGTTTTTGGATCGAACTGTTCGCGGGAATATCCAACGGCGTCCAAACCAGCGAGTTGTTGCCGGAATTGTAATTCGCCCCTTGGGCGTCGATTAGAGTCGCAGAATTCGTCACTCCGCCGATTGCCACTTCCATGACGTAGCCTGGAATGACTTTGTCAGACGGGTTAGTGGCACTCAGAGTATAGACAATTACATCCTTGGGATGGGCTGTGACTTTTGTGGCATCAGTGTTTTGGGTTTGGTCATAAGCAGATACGGAAAGGTCCGGACTGGTCGTTTGTGAATTCTTTTTGTGATTGTAGTACCAAAATCCGAGGCCAATGCCCGCAATGATGATGATCGTGATTATGATTCTGATGATTCGATTTCGTTCCATATTTTTCTTTCCTTTTAGGCAATAAACCCGGTTAATCTTGCAAGCGAAGCGAATTTATCTTTGCGGTACAGGGCAAATCCCAGGACTGTGACGACAGCGAGCGCGGTGCTGGCGGTGGTAGTGGCACCGGTTTTCGGAGCCACGAACGGAGTAGCGGTACAGCCGCTGACGTTGACCACAACGGTATTGCCGAAAGTGTTGGTGATGGCGCAAGTACCTGAAGTCGGCAAGCTTGAGTGGATCTGCACACGGAAACCCCTGTTGATGGTGGCACCGGCTGGAATGTCGGTGGCCGGGAATGTCAGCACCCCATTGTTCAGCGTAGCGCCATCTTGGTCTATGATGCTGGCCAGCTGCAAAACGTTTGAGACATTGTCAGTGAAGCTGAAGTTGCTGAAGGTGGCATTGCCCGTGTTCTGCGCGGTCAAAGTAAAGGTTATTATATCGCCTGCTTTGGCCGAAGACAGTGTGGCGTCCTGATTGAGCGTGTCATTCCAAGCTTTCTTGGAGAAATTAACATTTGGGACCGGGTTGATGATGCTGCAGTTCACAGTTACAGACGCGGTGTCGGAAACCTGCGGCGCGTTGCTTGCGGACGCAAATGCAGTATTGACTGAAGTGTTGTTGCAAGCGGCGGAGTTGACATTGCCATTAAATGCAATGGTAACGCTTTGGCCGGGAGCCAACGATATGAAGCTGATAAACGGCGCCGTATTGATGTTCCCGGTAAACGAAGATCCGGTTACCGAAAGCGAATTGTCATAGCTAATCCCTGTAGGCAAGAAGTCGGAAACAGTCACATTGTTTGCAATGATGCTGCCGGTATTTGTGACCACAATGCGGTAGTTAACCTCGTTGCCAACGCTGGCAGAGACATTGTCCTGGTAAGCAGATCCGGAGCTTAAATTCGATACGGTCTTGCTGATCGCCAGGGTGGTATTGTTGTTCACAATATTTCTGGTGACAACCACACTGGCAGAATCCGAAACAGTATTCGTGTTTGTTCCGAACGCTGTAGCGGTATTGGTCAGCGCGGTTTGGCCAAAGCCAAAGCTGTTGGCTTGCGCCAATTGTTCGCGGAAAATTATGGTATGCGAACTTCCTGCTGCCATGTTGCCCAAAGCAATTGTTGAAGGATCGCCGGACAGATTGGTTCCGTCTACAGTCAGGCTGCCGCCGACAAACGATAAGTTTTGCGGCACTGAGTCAACCAGCGTCACGGTATTGGCAGTGGCTTGGGTTGCTGAAACGACAATCTTGTATTCAACTGTGTCAGTCGTATTGGCATTTGTTGATTTCACAAATGCAGTTTGCCCGGTCGTGACATCTCTGACTAATTTCTGGATTGAGATAACCGGATTAGTCGCAGCTTTGTTGACAACGATTGTGGCGCTGTCTTGGACTGAAGCGGCGTTATCTGAAGTCGCTTTAGCCGTATTGGTAATGGTAGTTTGTCCAATATTTAGGCTGGTGCCACCAATATCAGCTCTGAAGATAATGGTGCGGGTTTGGCCAGCTGCAAGATTTCCCAAAGCTACTCCGGAATTATGGGGAGTGACAGCAGTGCCGTCTAACTTTGCTGAACCATCGACAAAACCAAGTTCAGCCGGAAGCACATCCGTAAGAACGACATTGTTGGCAGTAGCAGAGGAGCTAGAAACAGAAATTTTGAATTCGACTTGGTCGCCCGGATTGGCTGTGATCGATTTGGCAAAAGTAGTTTGATTGGTTGTGACATCGCGGACTGTTTTTTGGATCGAGAGCATAGGTGTTGGTGTCGGAGTTGGGGTTGGAATAGGTGTGGGAGTCGGAGTAGGTGTAGGCGTTGGATTGGAGGTGCTGACAACTTGGGCTTGGAAAGATACGAAATGCAAGAACTGGTAGCAGCCTCGCATATCGCCGATCGACACTCCGCTGCCGACTATGCCGTCCGGCAAGTTGGTTTTGAACGCTCCGGTGTTGTCGTAAAGCTTGGTCGAGCCAGAAACAAATTGCAATTTTTGATTGGCACCCAAAGAGACATTCACGTCTCCGCCTTTTTGGGCGGAAGTGATTAGGTCAGCATTGTCGGCCCAGGCCTTGGAGGTTATGGCTCCGGAACCGGAGGGCAGGCTGGCTGAAACCATGACGTTGTGTGCGATATTTTCCGGGAAGTCGAGAGTGCCATTGTGGATGTAAAGCTCGACAGTCACGATTTGTCCTGTGGTAGCGCTGACTGTGCCGCCGCCTGTGGTAAAGGTCGAACTGGTTGTTGCATTTTTCACTGCCAGGAAATGATAGTCAGTGCAAGGCGCGCCGGATTCGGAAATCGGCCAAATGTTTAGCATCGGCTTGCCGTCCGGAGGGGTTGGCAAACAAGCGCCGTCAGCCGGAGGCGGATTAGTTGTCGTCGGAGTGGTCTTACTGATCAGCGAAGCTTCCAGCGTGGTGTCAGCGTCCAAGATGACGTGATAATCTCGGCCATACCAATCTGTTAAATTATGGCCAATTTCGACGTTGAAGCCCCCGCCATAAACATTGGGGAAATAAGCTGTGCCGTTGGCATCGGTTGTGCCAGTGGTTCCATGGGAAGGATTTGTCCGGTCATCGGCCACGAGCAAAATCGGAATATTTGGAATAAACTTGTTTTGCGCCGGGTCCCCGTCATAAACCTTAACTGTAAAATTGTATTGCGGGCCATAGGACGCCTGCGCCGGAGCAGAACCAGCAGTTGGAGCCGTGGACGTAGTAGGAGTTTGGCTGGCGGCTACTGGCGTCAGCGAGGCCACCAATGTCATATCGGAATCGATAATGACGTGGTAATCCGCGCCTTTGTAATTCGGTAAATTGTGCCCGACTTCCACATTGAATCCGCCTTCGTTCACTGCTGTAAACACGAACGTTCCGGTCGAATCTGTAGTTCCTGTTCGGCCGTGGGACGGATTGGTGCGATCGTCGGCAACCAATAATATTGGGATACCAGCAAGCGGTTTGTTTTGGGAAGGATCGCCTTCGAAAACTTGAACAGTAAAGTTGTGTGTTTGCGTCATATCCAAATCAGCGTGCGTAAAAGCCGTGCCGGCAACTGTTGAAGCCAACACAAAAGCCAAAGCCATAGTTTTGGCCACGCCGGATTTGGAAATGTTTTGGAATAACTGCATTTGACATTCCTTGTTTGTAGTCTGCTCTCCTGGAATTCCCGTTTCGACTTTAATAAATTTACGGGACCCGAAAAATCTTCGGACAGACAACTTTA
>CAZOKE010000005.1:5524-9879 GCA_964580495.1 uncultured Candidatus Saccharibacteria bacterium | reverse complement strand
ACCTACTCCTAGATGGATTGATTGTCATTTAAAAATATGGGAGAGAGGAAGTGCGTTGGCACTCCCCCTCTCTGGAAACCGAACCAAATGAAACGATTGACCCCGCTTGGTGTTACAGCCTAACCGCCTGGCCTGGGCGGCAACGGAGTCGGCGTTTTCTGCGACGGCGGCTGCGGAGTCGAGTTGACCGAACCGCCCTTTGTGATGGTGAATTCGGTCAAGTATGCCGCAGCCACTCCGGCGCCGACAATGCATGCCCAGCGTGGTACCGGGCCGATGCATCCGCGCGTAAACCAGTTGCGTTCCTCCTCGACGACCATGGGTCCTTGAGGAGGTGCTGTTTCGAGCGGCGGCAGCGGCGGCATGACCAGGCCAGGATTTTCAGGTGCTTCGGTCAGCCGGCTTCCGGCAAAGAAACCGACCTCGCCTGACATGTTGCCGCAAGTGTACCCAGGAGTGCCATCGTTCCAAGTAAACCCGGTGAACAGCGAGAGCTTCTCGGCTTCGCCAGTCGTTCGAGTCCTTGTAGCCAGCGAACCCAGAGTGGGTTTCTCAGCAGCAGTTACGATCGTGTGAATCGTAAAGCCGATTGGCATCACAGGGTAAGCCGTGAGAGCTCCTGTTTCCGCTCCAGAAACCATTGGGAGCGAAAAGTAGGGAGGCGCAAAGATCTTCTGTTCGTTCGGCGGGCGGTAATCCACGTACTCGTATCGGCCGTTCTCGAGATCGTTGACGTACTTCTTCCACAACTCCGTATCACGCGCACCCTGGAGCTTGTAGAAGCGGTTCTCCAGCCGCTGACTGATGGTTTCGTGAGTCTTCTTCAACAACTCGGGATCGGTGCAGTTGTTCTTGGCACCATGAATGAAATCCAGCCACTCGTTTACGCCGGCAAAGATCTGATCCTTGCCGTAAGCACACCTGTTTTCAGTCACGAGAATGACAGGATACGATCCGGGGTGATAGTACGGCTCGAAACCTTTGGCGATCAGCTTCTGGTTGGTTTCGCCGTCTTCCTTCATCTCCGGACGCATGGCCTGCTGTTCTTCAGCCGACTTCTTGGCCTTCTGCTCGTCCTCTTCGCCAGAGGCAAAAGCAGCAGTGGTCGCCAGCATCAATGCCAGCGCGAAAACCACAGTTCGTTTCATTGGAAAACCCCCCTTCAAATATTGAAAACTTCGTTAGTTGCCGCTTCCGGCGGTAACTACAAATATTACATGATTTTGGCCTTTTTGTCAAGGCTTAGAAACTGGCAAAAAGGCCTTAAATATGATAGTTTTCGAAGGAATTTCTGGATATAGGTCAGGTTAACTATAAGTGATGCGGATCTACGAATAATAAGCAAATTTACGAATATGCGAATTTTTTTACAAAAAAATGCAAACTACGGCATGCGTATTCGCATATTCGTATCATTTGCATTTTTTTATTCGTATCAAATTAGAGCCCAATCAGCTGGGCGGTCACTACCAACCTATCTTTGCTCGTGCCTATAGGCCAGCAAGTGGAAAGGTTAAGCTTGGATCCGTTCGCATCTATAAACTGGGTTTGATCATCCGGAGAATAAATCTTGTTGCCTGTGACTTGGTAGCGGTACACGTATGATTTGCCATCCACGCCGTAGACTGTGACGTAAACGTCGTCGCCAGGGCTCAATCTGTTGATCGTGGTAAACACAGTTGAAAACGGATCGTGCTTCCAAATGTAATCCGAAGAGTGGCCTGACACATACATCACGCCTTGCTCCCCGGGCAGCGCCGTGCCCGGATAATGAATTACCCCGTGTTCCAAATCGTTGTCAAAGCTGGAAGGGTCTCTGGACCAAATCAAAGGCACTTGCATATTTAATTTCGGGATGGATAATTGCCCATTGCGGTTGAGGTCAAAAACATTATCTTTGGAATTGTCCGAAACCAAAGTTGCCGAAGCGGTGGATGCCGCGATCCGCTCGGAAATTAGAGTTAAATCCAATTTGTCGCGCCAACTTTTTTGTGCCGGCGTCATGGGACCCTTGCCCCAAGGATTCATGCCGTCCAGGACTTTTACTCCGTCTGAAATCCCGTCGCCTGACGAATCTGCCACCAAAGGATTGGTCTGCATTATGAATTCGTCGTAGTTGGTGAGGCCGTCGTGATCTATGTCATTGTTTGGCGAAAGCAGGCTTTTGTCGGACACGGCATAATAATACCCGTTGATCCATTTGTAGTAAGCATCCAAATTTGGTCCGAGCTGTTGCTGGTCCTGGGATTTGAGAGTAAACCAGGATTGGGCTTGGGCCGTCAGAGAGGGAAAATTCAATCCGAAATAAAAGACGCCGTAAGACAAAGCAAAAATTGTGGGATACACAACCCAGCTGGCGTTCAATTTACGGAATATCGTGGAAACATATGATTGGGAATGTTTTGATCTGGTCCTGGCAAGAAGCTTTAAGCCTTTCTGTTTCAGCGCTTCAATTCGCTTGTTTGGGATGATTGCCGCAGCCGGCATCTCGGCCGGTTTCTGTGAAATATTGGCCACTGGCAAATCAGCCGGAAGACTCGGCACATTTGCGACATGTGCAAATTCGCCAAGCTTCAAAAGCCGGTAAATTTCTCCTGTCCCGTAGGTGTTCAATTGTGGCAAATCGCTGGTATTCATAAACTTTCAATTGCTGTTAGCAACGTATAATGTTAGCACAAAATTGGCAATATGTCAAGAGTACATGCAAAATAAGTGCTTATTTAAGCCATTATTGCTTAAGTTTTTTGCAAAACCCGCCTATTTTGCTAGAATTATATCGTAACTATTCTCTTGTAATTACCTCTCCTCCCCGCTTAAGCTAGACATCTAATTGAAAAGTTGTGTTGCGGGCATCCTCTCCTAGAATTGGAGAGGATTGATAGGAATAATTCATTTGAAACTAAAATACTACCTCATAGCTTCCGAGCATAACGATTATAAGCCGTGGATTATGTCTTCGCATGCCCTGGCTTTTTTCACTTTGATCGTCTGGGGATTGCGCATCATCCTTCCGGGTTCAATCACATTTGCTCAGGGCTATCTCAATGCCGCTGACCTCATGAACCGGATCAACAATGAGCGCAAACAAAGATTTATTCCGGAACTGGTCACCAACGATAAACTGATCATAGCGGCCCAAGGCAAAGCCAATGACATGCTATCGCGAAGTTATTTTTCCCACATTGACCCTGACGGAAATTATGTGTGGCCCAGAATCGAAGCTGCCGGATACAAGCCGTATTTAACATTGGGCGAAAATTTGGCCATGGATTTCACCTCACCCGACGATTTAATTTCGGCTTGGATGAACAGCCCCACGCACCGGGCAAATATTTTAAACGCCAAATTTGAAGATCAAGGTTTGGGTTTGGCCACGGGCTTGTATGAACCGAATCACACCAGCACACTGGTTGCAAGCTTGTTTGGCACCCTGGATAAAACCGGAAGCAAGAGCGTGGCCACCGCTCCGGCACCCACCAATACTAAACCAACCCAAGCAACTTCGTCTGCTGTATCAATCAACAATAACGCATCCGTGTCAGTCACCCAAGTTTCGGGCCAAACCTTAATCGATTTGGATGTGGTTGTCACAGGCAGCCCGACTCTGGTCACTGCCAGGCTGGCTTCACAGTCCATCACTTTGCTAGCCCGCGACAGTTCGCATTATGTCGGCAAGTTTACTTTTGATTCGACCGAAAACCTTAATGGACAAAACATAACAATTGAAGCGCGCGACAGCGCTGGAAACAAAGTAGATTCTTCGATCGCTATTTCCGGAATCCAACAGCAAACTGCCACTGCCGCTCCGGCCACGCCAAGCCAGATCCCAGTTTCACAGGAAGCGCTGCTCATAAAAATCCTTCGAATAATCTTTGGCATCCTTTCGGTAATCTATCTTGGTTTTTTGATAACCGATGCCATTATCATCCACCGCGCAAAAATCCAGCGGCCGGGCATGCACATCACCCCGCAAATAATCATCTTCATATTGCTGGCGGCTTTCAATCTGTTCGCAGGTAAATTCTAAAACCCGAATGACGCAAAACCAACACAAAATTCTCTCCAGCATAATCATCAGCGCCATCAGCTTCCTGGGTTTCGAAGCTTTGGCTTTCATCGCGGGCATTTACCAGATCGCCACTTTTTATTCTGTGGCGATTTACATCTATTTATTCCATGTGTTCTGGATCGCTTTTCTGTTTGACTTGCACCTTAAACACCGCGAGCCTGTGAATTTAAGTTCCGCTCATTACCGCGGGCTTATTGAGCAGGCTGTGAAAAATCGATTCCGGCATTTCCTAAGCTGGCATTATCTCAAACATTATCTCAATTACCTTATCTTGCCGGCCATCCTC
>CAZOKE010000005.1:0-5514 GCA_964580495.1 uncultured Candidatus Saccharibacteria bacterium | reverse complement strand
CGTGATCGTGCTTATTTTCCTCAATCCGTTTGCAGCAGGGTTCAAACAATTGCTGATTGTATTTTCGAGCTTTGCCCTGACTGTGGCATACTGGCATATGAAAGAGCATGTTTCGGCAAGGCTGGAAGCTCGCTTGCCTTGGCTCAAGATCTTGGCCGGCATCAAACTATTTGCCGCGTACCTGGCATACGCGGCTTTGTTCGGGTTTGTTTGGTACTTTGGGCTTAGCCAAAATTTCCTGTTCTACTTTATATTTGGCGCCACATTTCTGCTTATATACCAAGCTTTGTTCCAGTACGGATTCCATT
Source organism: uncultured Candidatus Saccharibacteria bacterium (assembly GCA_964580495.1). Classification (GTDB taxonomy): domain Bacteria; phylum Patescibacteriota; class Doudnabacteria; order UBA920; family O2-02-FULL-48-8; genus JAIFWV01. The sequence continues at coordinate 5,206 of CAZOKE010000005.1, read as the reverse complement.
CGCCCAAGCTTTTGTTATTTGTCCTGTTTTGCTCAGTACTGCTGGGGTTGGCCGGTATTTGGATTTACCAAATCTGGAGCTTTGAATATTTAACGGCAGCTCTGGTGTTGATTTCCATCTACAACGCGCTCTGGGAATTCATCCACCACTACCTGGATCGAACCCTGACTATGAAAATCGCCATCGAATATCTGTTCCTGTCAATTTTGGTCATATCCATCGTCTTCTCCACCCACAACTTCGGGACAAGGATAATTTAAAAAACCGCTTCCCTTATTTTTGCAGGAGCGGTTTTTTTATTGCTTATTTTTTGTGAGCTTTTCGGTAAGCCAATTGTGAGGCTTTAAACAGCGAATCAAACGTACCGGCGTCGACCCAATCGCCTTCCACCAAATCGACTTTCAACTCGCCTTTCTGCAAATACCAATTATGTAAATCTGTGATTTCGAGTTCGCCCCGCTCCGAAGGTTTGGAATTTGTGGCGACGTCAACCACGCGATTATCATAAATATACAATCCGGTGATAGCATAGGATGACAAAAATTGTTTTGGTTTCTCTACGATTTCCATAGCTTTCATTTGTTTATCAAATTTAACTACGCCAAACCTTTCTGGGTCGGAAACCTTCTTGGCGAAAATTTGCGCGCCTTTTTTGAACCTCTTTATGGTCGAGCTAAAATCATCTTCAAAAATATTGTCCCCCAAAATCATGCAGACATTGTCCTTGCCAATAAATTCTGCCCCTATTATAAATGCCTGAGCCAAGCCTTCCGGTTTATCCTGAATTTCATAAGTAAACCTCGCACCAAATTCTTTGCCGGAACCCAGGAGTTTGAGAAAATCTCCAGCATGATCCGGTGCAATGATAAAAAGGATATCTTTGATGCCCGCCCGAAGCAAAGTTTGCAGCGGATGCATGATCATGGGCTTGTCGTACACAGGCAAAAGCTGCTTACTCGTAACTTTTGTAAGCGGTAACAACCTCGTTCCGTGGCCTCCGGCTAAAATAATTCCTTTCATAAAATCTATAATGCGAACCTAGGAAATCACATGCGAATGATACGAATCAACTTTTTAAAAATTCCTGTAATGCTTCGGTCCAGGGGCGAAGCTGGATAAATTTCGTATTTACCAAGACTTCATATTTCGGCCGTTTTGCGGCTCGCTGCAATTCATCAGCGCTCATCGAGACCAGCTTGACCTTATCCATGTTTTTGAGCCGGAAAATTTCTTTGGCCCACTCGTAGCGCGAGACCGAACCTGTATTCGTCAAATGGTAAATTCCAAACGGCTTTTTTTCCTCAATCAAGGCACGCGAGGCCTGAGCTAAATCAAAGACGTATGTGGGCGGGCCGAACTCGTCTTCGACAACTTTGATAATCTCTTCCGCCTTGGCCTTCTCTAGCATCAGATCGACAAAGCTCTTTTTGCCGGCTTTGGATTTGCCATAAAGCCACGCCGTGCGGATGATGTAAAACTTATCCGTATTTTTCTGAAGTTCCATTTCCCCCAAAAGCTTGGATGCGCCATAAGCATTTATGGGGTTTGTCACTTCGTCTTCTTTGTACCCTTCGGCTTTGGTCCCGTCGAAAACTTGGCCGGTCGAATAATGCACCAATGTCGCGCCGATCTGTGAGGCGGCATGGGCCAGAAAACCCGGCGCATAGCCATTGACGTTTTCGGCAAACGCCCGCTCTTCTTCAGCTTTGTCCACGCTGTTGTAAGCAGCGCAATTCAGCACCAAATTTGGCTGAATCGCCGCAAACCACTTCAGTACATCCTGTTCTTTGGTGATATCCAAGTCCGCGTGAGTCAGGCACACGGGCTGCAGGTCTTTGTATACTTCGGCAAAAGCTTGGCCCAATCCTCCTTCGCTTCCGATAATCAAAACTTTATTCATAAATTAAAACGGTTCAATTTGCGAAAGAGTAGGATTGTTCCGGTCCTTATCGGAAATAATAGCGCTTTTCAACTCTATCGGCCAGCTGATGCCCAATTTTGGATCAGCAAGGTTTAAAGCTTTGTAATTGGCATCAGCAGACCAATGCGCATTCACCAGATACGAATAATAAGTATTTGGTTCAATCGTTTGATACGAATTGGCCACTCCGCTTGGCACAAAAACAGCCTTGTGGTCGTTGATTTCCATGCAGACAACCTTCCCGAAGTTTTCTTTTCGCAAATCAACATATGCTGCAAAAACTTTGCCGGAAATTACGGTGACGTATTTGTCCCACGGCTCGGCGTGGATTCCGCGCGTCACCCCAAGGTCTTTGTTGAAGGAAATATTTTGCTGCACCGGCTCAAACGATTCCGGAAAACCAGCCGCTGCCAATTTGGCTTTTTGAAACTTTTCCTGAAAATACCCGCGAGCATCTTGGATCGAGGTTATATCTATTTCCAGTAAGCCTGGGATTTCGGTTGTCCTAATTTTAAATTCTGTGGTTGCTGCCATTTATTTTGCGTATTGTTTTTGGTAATAATTTTGATATTCGCTTGAGTCTTTAATCTTTTTCCACCAAGCTTGGTTTGCCATGTACCAATCCACAGTCTTTTTTATGGTTTCATCGAGTGTATATTTAGCGCTCCAACCCAATTGCGAGCGAATTTTGGCAGTGTCCAAGGCGTATTTGGCATCGTGGCCCGGACGATCTTTCACGAACTCGATCCGATCCTCCCCCAAATTTAAAGCCTGCAGTATTTTCTTTATGACTTCCAAATTTGAAACATGTTTGTCTTGAGAGCCTATGAAATAAGTTTCGCCCAGTTTCCCTTTTTCCAAAATTGCATCAATTCCGCTGCAGTGGTCTTCAACATACATCCACTCGCGTATCTGCTTACCTTCTCCATAAACTGGCACTTTTTTTCCTTCCAGCAGATTTGTGATCGCCAGGGGAAACAATTTTTCCGGATACATGTAGGGACCGACGTTGTTGGCGCAATTGGAAATCGTCACCGGCAAATTAAAAGTTGTAAAATAAGCTCTAGCCAAATGGTCTGAAGCGGCTTTGCTTGCCGAATACGGGCTTCGAGGATTATATGGGCTTGCTTCAGTCCAAACTTCATCTGAATCCAAAGGTATGGACCCGTAAACTTCGTCGGTTGAGACATGGTGAAAACGCTTGCCGCCAGCTTTCCTTGCGGCTTCCAGCAAAGTGGCAGTCCCCAAAACGTTTGTTTTGATAAATTCCTGTGGCTCCAGCACCGACCGGTCGACATGGGTCTCCGCGGCAAAATGCACCACAACATCACATTCGGAAATCAATTCATTTACCAAAGCGGCGTCGCATATGTCTCCTTTTACAAATTTGTAATTGGGGTTGGTTTCAATATCTTTGAGATTATCCAAATTTCCGGCATAAGTTAATTTATCCAGATTGGTAATCTCGCAATCCGGATATTTGCCGAAAAGATAATGGATAAAATTGGAGCCAATAAACCCCGCACCACCTGTAATTAAATATTTCATTCGAGATTTTTTTTGATTTGGGCCGCCAGATCCTTGCGCGATGAAAACTCCGAATCTTTTTGCGGAAATAATTTGAGGCCGTCATTTTCGAATCTTGGGATGATGTGAAAGTGCAAATGAAATATAACTTGCCCCGCTACACTGCCATTATTGACTGACAAATTAAATCCGGTAGCGCCGGTTGTTTTTATAATCGAAGCGGCGATCTTTTTTACCCTCGGCATCAGATCAGCAATGATTCCATCCGAAGTTGAAAGCAAGTCGTCGGTATGGTCTTTGTGGATGACCAAAGCGTGTCCTTTATTTGAGGGGCGCAGATCCAAAAAAGCCACTACTTTATCGTCTTCAAATATTTTATCTGCCGGCGCTTCATTGTTTGCAATTTTGCAAAAAATACAATCTGGTTTATTCATATTAATCTGTTACGAATTTATCAAATATTATTTTGCTGTTAATTTTATAGTTAAACTGGTGGGGTTGCCGTTTCTCAAAATATTTATCGTGACATTTCCGATTGGATGCGCGTTGAAAAGAGTTTCAAAATTTTTGGTCGAAAGATCTTGCCCGTCAAAACTGGTGATCAAATCGCCCGCCTGCAACCCGCCTTGTTTAGCCGGGCTGTTGTCATCGACACTGACCACCAAAACTCCGCCTTGGGGCAGATTTTTAAGCTTAGCCAAGCTGTTCGAAAGGTTCAAATATTTTATGCCAAAGCCGGGACGGAAAATTTTTGAATTCGCCAGGTACGAGCTTACCGCCATTTGCAAATCTTCGCCGATCAAAATCCCTTGGCTGGTGACCATGCCCACCACTTTGCCGTCCAAATCGGCCATCGGCGCCCCTGCAAAATCCGGCGTAAGATTGGCGCTCGTCAGCACCGTATTTTCAAAATTTTCGGAATAAAAAACCCGATCGATGCTTCTGCCGTTGTTGATCGGCTGTGTCACCTGGGCCTCGGTGAAGTTGCGTGTAAATTCGGTATTGGAACGGCCCACAAACACCACGCGCTGGCTTGCCACCAGATCCGCAGCCACCCCGAATTGTGCGAAAGCCAAATTGCTTGCTGGAATAGTTATAACCGCCAAATCGGCTTTGGGGTCCAAAGCGCGAATTGTGCCGGTATAGTTTGTGCCGTCATTCAAAACCACTGTAACCGTTCCGGCCGGCGGCAAATTGGATTTGGGCGCCAAAATCAATCCGTCGGAAGAGGTTACTATTCCGTTTGCCGAGAATTTAAGGTTTGCAGCTGAGCCGGAATAAATGGTTACGGTGTAGGTGCTGATTTGTTTGGTAAGGTTGATGAGATCTATGCCCTCGTTGAACTGCACTTCTTCGCGGCGGTTGATGACTACGGGATTATTGCTCTCCAATTTGTGCGCCCAGGATAATCCTGGCATGCTGGACAAAAAAGGAATGCCAAACCGGTTCAAAAGCACGCCTCCGATGCCTCCCACGACCAACGCGATAACAATAAACCATACTGTTTGCCGAAAATTCATGGCCTGTACCCTTCTTTCTTAAGCATGATTAATTTCCTCTTGATTCCTCCCGGAGCCGAATACCCCACCATGTTTTTGTTGAATCCCACTACCCGATGGCACGGAATTTGGGGCGCGTCTTGATTTTTCGATAGTGCTTGGCCCACGGCACGCGCTGCTTTGGGTTTGCCGATTTTTTTTGCGACTTTTCCGTAAGTCCAAACTTCTTTACTTCCGCTTGTAACTTTTCGGTGGCGTT
>CAZOKE010000004.1:0-49664 GCA_964580495.1 uncultured Candidatus Saccharibacteria bacterium | reverse complement strand
CCATCTCCCCCTCTTGGAAGCGCTGGTTTGAAAAACAATTCCGCCTCAAGTTCGGTTTCGAAGGAACACCGATCATCATTAAATATATTCGCAAACAATGAAGCCTTTTTCCGAAAACGTCGTGTTTTGGGATACGGAATTCTCCTCGCTCGATCCCTACAAAGGGGAAATTTTATCACTGGCATTCGTCAAGCCAAGCGGTGAGGAACTTTATTTGGAATTGGAGCACACAGCCGAAGTCGACCCTTGGGTTGAAAAAAATGTCTTGCCATCCCTGACCCAAACCAAAGTCAGCAAAGAAGCCGCTTTTGAACAGATCAAAAACTTCCTCGGCGAATCAAAGCCTTATCTAGTGGCTTATGTCAATTTTTTTGATGCGGTTTATTTTTACAAAATGATCGGCAACAAGGATGTCACAAAAAATTACCCATTCCATTGGATTTTTCTCGACTTCGCCTCCATGCTCTTTGGTTTGGGCCAAAATCCGGAAATTTTCAGCGGCCCAAATAAACCCAAACTGCTGGCAGAACTTGGGATCGATTCATCGACATACAAAGCACATAACGCACTGGATGACGCTCGCATGCTTCGGGACGTTTACTTAAGACTGACCACTAACCACTAATCACTTTTTTATGTATCTAATCGTCGGGCTCGGAAACCCAGGGACAAAATACGAAAACACGCGTCATAACTTTGGCTTCAAAGTTTTGGATTTTTTGGCAGGATCGGAAAAATGGGAAAATAAATATGAATTCCAAATCATCAAGCTCCAGGATGTGATTTTGGCCAAACCGCAGACATTTATGAACAATTCCGGCGAAGCCGTGGCTCAACTATTGAAATATTACCCGGCTGCCGAACTCATTTTAATTCATGACGAGCTGGATTTAGAACTCGGCTCATTGCGTATCCAAGAAAATGCCTCGGCCGCGGGCCACAATGGTGTACAATCTGTCATCGATCAATTAGGGACCCAAGATTTTATCCGGATCAGGCTTGGCATCAATAACCCGCAAACCCGAGGACAACTGCCGGGTGAGGATTATGTTTTGAAAAATTTTATCAAAGAAGAAGAGCCAATCGTTAAAGAAGTTTTAGAGAAAGCCTTACAAGCGGTGGAGGTTTTGCAAACCGAAGGGCTAGATATTGCCCAATCGCGTTTCAACGGTTAAAAATTTTCCCAAAGTAAAAAGGACACGTGTTTTATGTGGGAACATAAGGACGCGTGTCCTTTTAGATTTTGAGCCTTATCCGTTGCTGGGAGCAACGGATCATTTAAAGGTGGGAGTGATGCCTTCGACGATTTTTCAACACCAACGGCAGCCGCTCGGGCATTGCCTTGGCTTCGAGTCCGAATTGGAAGTACTCCTGATCGGACGGAATCTCGTTGGTTTCGTGATTCCGCGGAATCCCGAACCGGTCGCCTACGAGACGGTCAGTTTGCTCGACGAGACTGTCGATTTCCTCCTGATACCCAGGAGGGAGCGTCGCGAATAGCATCGGATCTCCTACAACTTCATGAAGTTGTCCAGAAAGCGTTCGGCATCCGCTTTGGTGCGGACCGTTTTCGCCCGTTCGAACCAGTTGGGCTGGTCCTTCCGGGATTCGCTTTCGGATTTGGGAGCGGCGGGAACCTTGGTGAGGGTCTGTGTCGGTTTCCGCAGGCGAGGCACGAAGCTTGGGTCCATGTGTCCTCCGAGCGACTAGGGTTGTGAACTGCCCAATCGAAGCAGTCTCTCCTTTCTGGAATTGATTCTGTAGCGAATCGTGGCTCCAATAACCAGAACCACAGTGCCGACGACGCTGAGGATGCAATACAGCTTCGCAATCGTGACTACCATAGTGCCCTCGCTTGGGTCGTCGAGTTTACGAATTTTTCCTCCTGGGAAGTAGATAATGTCCTTAACCCTACCTACGAGCGCAAGACTTTTGCGGAAAACCACACCAGCCTTAACTTGTGGTTACTTGCGAACAATAGGAGGGATGCTGCTCACTTTCACCGCTCGTAAGATAGGATCAAAGACACTAAAAATATAAATTTGCAATCTGCCGGACTATTCTAATATAGTATACCCCGTTATCACTTTTGACAAAATTTATCAATTGCTTCAGATTAAATTCGTTGGATACCAGCATAATTATAAATGATAGAGAATACTGGCAAAAGTGATAAGGGTATAACCAACGACTAATCTTAGCAAATTTTGCAGCTTTTGTCAATAGCTTGGGGTAAACCCTAAGCAAAAATGGCTTATTTATGGATATTTTAGAAGAGCAAATCTATGCCAATGCCCTCAATTTGGTGCCGCAACTGGGTGCTGTTAGATTGACACAGGTATTTAATTTTTTCGGATCTTGGAAAAAATCTTGGGAAGCATCCAGGTCTGGCTATGTTTCAGCCGGACTGACACCCAAAATTGCCGAGGATATTGTTTCGGCTAAAAAAGATATCGACCCACCCGCCAGGTTCGGGTATATGAAAAAACTCGGAATCGAGATTATTCTCGCCAACACCCATCAGTACCCTCAAATTCTTGGTGAGATCTCAGCAGCTCCACCCATCCTCTATGTCCGAGGCAACAAAAAAATCCTCAACTCCACTTGTGTTGCCGTTGTTGGCACCAGGAAAATTACGTCTTATGGGAAGCTCGCAACCCAGCAAATCGTCTCCGGTTTGGCGGAAAGCGGGCTGACTGTCGTGTCAGGCTTGGCCTACGGCGTGGATGCCGAGGCTCTCACAACAGCAACCGATCAAGGAGGCGCTTGTATCGCAGTGCTAGCTTCCCCGCTGGATGACGACAGTATTGCTCCTAAGCAAAATTTCCAGCTTTCGCGGAAGATCTTGGAAACCGGCTGCCTGCTTTCCGAATACGCTTTAGGAGCGAATATCCAAAAAGGAAACTTCCCGGTCCGCAACCGGATTATTGCCGGCTTAAGCGTAGGCACCGTAGTCATTGAAGCCGACATTGATTCAGGCTCGCTGATCACCGCCAAATTTGCTCTCGAACAAAACCGGGAAGTATTCGCTGTGCCCGGATCAATTTTTTCCGAAGTCAGCCGCGGCACCAATAATTTGATCAAGCAAGGCGCGAAACTAGTTACCCATGTCAACGATATATTTGATGAACTGAATATGGACCCGCAAACGGCGGAAATCGAGCTCGACATCACCACGGATGACAACGAAACCAAAGTCATGGAAATTTTAACCCGCGATCCGATCCATGTCGATGAGCTGACTCGCAGCCTGCAAATGCCCGCGTCACAAATTAATGCCACCTTGGCTTTACTGGAGATGAAGGGCCGCGTCAAAAATCTGGGCGGAGGAAAATTTGCAAAAATCAGATGATCAAAAACAAAATAATTTTATGGTTAGCGATTTTAATTGTGCTGTTCCTCACAGCATTATTTTTTGTATTCAAAATAAATTGGGGCACAAACAATTTCGGTTATTCCAAACCAGCCGCTACCACCTACAACCCACCTACCACCACCTTGTTTTTCGCCGGCGATATTATGCTTTCTAGAAACGTGGAAGCCAAAATGGAGGCGGCAAATGATTTTTCCTTGCCGTTTCAAAATGTTTTTGCTGAAACGTCAAAGAACGACATTGCTTTTGCCAATCTCGAGTCGCCCTTCAGCTCGAGCGGGCCATATTATGTGGACAAAAGCTTGAAGTTCGACGCCAACCCGCAGGCGGTTTCAGGCTTAACCAAAGCTGGATTTAATGTGCTCTCCACCGCCAACAATCATGCTTTGGATAATGGCGCCGAGGGGGTAGCTTATACCTTAAACCTTTTGAATAAAAACAACATAATCCCAATCGGCACCGGAACTGATTGCCATAGCGGCAGGATTATTTTCAAAAACGGGATAAAATTTGGTTTCTTGGCCTATACTTATGGCACCAACACAGGACCCGCCGGTAAAGATATTTGCTACGGCACAAATCTCAAGCAATTAGCAGAAAACATCAAAAGCCTTAGGCCAAAAGTGGATTATCTTATCATCTCTAGCCACATGGGAATCGAATACCAGCGGCTGCCCACCACTTTCCAAAAAGATTTTGCCCACACTGCTGTTGATTCCGGTGCCGATTTGGTCATAGGCAACCACCCGCATTGGGTCGAGCCGGTCGAGCAGTATAAAAATGGTTGGATATTTTATGCCATGGGAAATTTCGTATTTGACCAAATGTGGAGCGAGGAAACCAAAGAAGGGCTAACCGCGACTATGACTTTTACAAATGAAAACAACAAACTTTCTCTCCAAAAAATTGAATTAAAACCGGTAATTATAGAAAATTTTTGCTGCCCCAGATGGGCGGATGAAACTGAAACAAAAAAAATTTTAGAAAAAATCGGCTTGACAAGGCCAGTACTTTTCAGCACAATTAGATAGTCGGCTCCAAGGCGCGACGAATTTTTTTAATAAGATCAAACGCAAATGGCCAAAACACTAGTCATAGTCGAATCTCCCACCAAAGCTAAAACTATAAGTCGATTCCTCGACGGCAAATACAAAGTCGAGGCGTCTTTTGGTCATATCCGCGACCTGCCCACAAGCAAAATGGGAATTGATATTGAACATGATTTTAAACCAACTTATGTTGTCCCGCCTAAAGCCAAAAAGAAAGTTACGGAACTCAAAAAACTGGCCAAAGACGCGCCAGAAGTGATATTGGCAACTGACGAAGATCGTGAGGGCGAAGCTATCGCCTGGCACTTGCTTTCGGCTTTGGATTTGGATGAAAAAGACATCAAACGCATCGCCTTTCACGAAATCACCAAAACCGCGATCGCTGAAGCCTTGGAAAACCCACGGAAACTTGATTTGCATTTGGTGGATGCGCAGCAAGCAAGGCGCATCCTCGACCGCCTGGTCGGCTACGAACTCTCACCGTTCCTTTGGAAAAAGGTCAGGCGCGGGCTTTCGGCCGGGCGCGTACAATCCGTTGCTGTTCGGTTGATAGTTGAACGCGAGCGCGAAATCCAAAAATTCAAACCGGAAGAATACTGGAGCATAGAAGCGACTTTTAATAAAGATTCAAATTTCCTGGGCAAGCTCGCGAAAATCGACAGCAAAAGTTTAGACAAACTTTCGATCAAAAACGAAACCGCTGCCAATAAAATTATTTCCGACTTGCGCAACCGCCCGGCGGAAGTTATAGAAGTTACAAAAAAAGAAGTCAGGCGCTCCCCTGCTGCCCCATTCACGACCTCCACCATGCAGCAGGAAGCCGCGCGCAAACTGGGATTTTCCGCCAAGCAGACCATGATGTACGCCCAGCAGCTTTATGAGGGCGTCGAATTACCGGAAGGCAACACCGGGCTTATAACCTATATGCGCACGGATTCGGTAAATCTTTCTGATTTCGCCCTAAACTCCGCTCAAGAAACCATCAAAGACAAATACGGCAAAGATTATCTGCTGCCGTCCCCGCGCAAATACACAGCGCGGTCAAAAAACGCCCAAGAAGCTCACGAAGCCATCCGGCCAACCGACCTTATGCGTGATCCGGAAAGCATGAAGGAGTATCTGGACCGCAATCAGCACCGTTTGTACGATTTAATCTGGAAACGCACTATTGCCACTCAAATGCCGGAAGCGGTTTTTGACGCGACATCTGTTGATACCGAAGTCAAAGGCGACAAAAAATACATTTTCCGCTCCACCGGGCAGACAATCAAGTTTGACGGGTTCATGAAAGTTTATTTGGAAGGCACGGACGAAGAAGAAATCGAGGAAGAAGGTTTACTGCCCGAACTTAAAGCCGGCGACAAACCAAAAGTCGTGAAGATTTTGCCCAAGCAGCACTTTACACAGCCGCCGCCAAGGTTTACCGACGCATCCCTCATCAAAGCTTTGGAAGAACTTGGCATTGGCCGCCCTTCAACATATGCTCCGACAATTTCTACCATCCAGGAACGCGACTATGTCCAAAAAATCGATAAAAAATTCCACCCGACCGAAATCGGCTTTATAGTCAATGATATTCTGGTTGAACATTTTCCAAAAGTCGTGGATTACCAATTTACCGCACGCATGGAAGACGAGCTCGACGGAGTCGCCAATGGCGACAAAGAATGGGTTCCTGTAATCCGTGAATTCTACGATCCGTTCCATGAGAATTTGAAGCTCAAAGAAAAAGAGGTTGAAAAGCACGTGGAAGAGCTGGACGAAAAATGCCCCATCTCAGGCCATCCGCTTGTCATCAAGCACGGCCGGTTCGGCAAATTTATCGCCTGCTCCAACTACCCGGAATGCAAATACACCAGGCCCATGCCGGAGGAACAAAAATTGATCGATGAAAACTCGGGTGAAGTTTGCGAAAAATGTGGCCGGCCCATGGTCGTCAAATTCGGCCGGTTCGGCGCTTTCCTGGCGTGTTCCGGATATCCGGAATGCAAGAACATCAAAAAAATCCAAAAAGGCACTGGTGTCACCTGCCCCAAGTGCGGTGAAGGCGAATTGGTGGAACGAAAAAGCAAACGCGGAATATTTTATTCCTGCTCCAAATACCCGAAATGCAAATTCCTTATGAATGGCAAACCCACCGGAGAGAAATGTCCCAAGTCGGGCGACCTGCTCATGATAGATCCCCGCTCGGGCGTGCTCAAATGCTCGAACAAAGAATGCGACTACGAGCGCGAAGCCCAGCCCGCTGAAGCCAAAACATAAATAAAAACCGACTCATTCGCGAGTCGGCTTTTTTATCTTTCTCTCCCAAACTAAAAAATTACGAAGGACTCTTTTGCTTGAGAATAGGATAATGATCAAGCACGATTTGTTCTACTTCCGCATAATTTTTTGTTTCCATAAGTTTGGTACGCAGCTCTTTCGCGCCGTCAAATCCATTAACATAAGCCTTGAAGTGCTTTTTCATGACTTCAAAATTCTTGATCCCGGTAAATTCTTGCTCAAATAATTTTGTATGCTCCAGCATGGCCCGCATACGCTCACTTACTTGCAATCCTGAACTTGATTCAGGATCTCTTTTTTTAAGATCCTGACTTGCGTCAGGATTGCGATGGTGATCAATGTTTCTAAACAGCCAGGGATTTCCAAAAATCGCGCGGCCGAACATGACGCCATCACATCCGGTTTCAGCAACTTTCTGTTCCGCTTCTTCCAGGTTCATGACATCACCGTTGCCGAGGATAAGTGTTTCGGCTGCGAGTTCGTTTCGCATCTGGACAATTTCAGGCATGAGATCCCAATGCGCTGCAACCTTGGACATCTCTTTGACTGTACGCAGATGGATTGTTATAGCCGCAGGTTTAGTTTCTGCCAAAGCTGGTATCCATTTATCGATCTCGACTTTATTAAACCCAAGCCGGGTTTTAACCGAAACCGGGATTTCTCCGGCCCCTTGTTTAGCCGCGGCAATAATCTCCTGCGCTAATTTAGGATCTTTAATGCACGCTGCTCCGGCTTTTTGTTTAAGCACAGCCTTGTCCGGACAGCCCATATTAATATCAATTCCGTCAAAACCCAATTCCACCAGCATCTTGGAAACTTTTTCGAAATGCTCCGGCACGGCGCCAAAAATTTGCGCCACAATCGGCCGCTCTGCTTCCGAATACTTTAGATCAATCAACAACTTATTTTTCCCTTCGGACAGCAAACCATCCACTGGCACGAACTCAGTCCACATCACATCCGGTTTGCCGTAACGCGCGATAATCGATCGAAAAGCCGCATCCGTGACGTTGGCCATGGGTGCGAGCGCGAAAATCGGTTTTTTTAACTTTGCCCAAAATCCTTTTTGCATAGATGATACATTCTAGCAAATTTTTGGGCACAAAAAAAGAGCTCTATACGAGCTCTTACTGGATGACTATTGTGCCTTGGTTCGTGAATTCCTGCAGCAGATTGCCTCCAGAATCAAAAACTCGCACTGATATAGTGTAACTTCCAACCGGCAACGTCCCCGGAGCATTCATAGCGCAAGCTTGGACTTGCCCGGATACAAAATTGACATTTGGACAACTGGACTCATAAGCTATAGTGCTTTGGCTGCTGTTTAGGTAAACATAAATGGTCGCGTTATTTATATCAGCAGTACTGATCAAATCCGGCGTGACGGTAAATGCTGTGCCTTGGGTCAGATTCTGTTTGGGTCGCTGGATGTCGCGCATAAAAATCTGCTGCCCGGCTTGAGTTGGGAAGCTGAACGACGCCACGGCATCAAACCAAGCAATCCGCTTGCCCCAATTCCGGTTGAACACGCCTACAGAATAGAAATAATTTCCTGCCGGCAATAAATTTGGAGTGATTTGAATGTTGCGAGTTTGGCCTTTATGGAAACTTACATTATCAAACACGTACTGGCCAAACCGCGTGCCAAATGAACTATATAGCTCCACGTCCGCCAAAACCTTGCGCGTACCCAAATTATTAGTCAGGTCAAAGCTAAGAGAGGGTGGCATGGTTTGATCGGTCTGGCTTAAGGCGACATTGCTGACGTTAAAACTTGTCCTGAAAGCGGCCAGTGTGGGCATTGAGACAAACAACATTGATCCGGCTAGGATTGCAGTCAAAAAGTTTTTCATAAATTTGAAACTCCTTCTGCAACAAATTTAATCCCGTTTAATTTTCTGTGCCATTGTACTTACAAACAAAAAAACAGGCTTAATTGGCCTGCTGATCCCCTCACCTCTCCAGTGAAAAATGCTATTTAAAGCGGGTGGCACGATTTTGGGGACCCCGCTCGCGTGCAGTCCGTAAGGGACGAGCACGTGCGGGGTAAAAATCGTGCCAGGACCCGCTCCTATCAATCATTTTTCATAAATATCCTATTTTCAAAAATCCAGAATCTAAACGCTTTGGTAATCGGGAGTATTGTCAAAAAATAGCGCAAGTCAGCAGCACGACGGATGAGCCAGCCCAAAAATCCACCGACTACGATGTATGGAGTATAGAGGATCGCATGTTTGCCGGAAACAGGAATCACAAACCTGATCGGGCCCGGATGGTATGGCAGCAGCGGTTTAAATTTGATTAGTCGATAGATATTTTTAGAAACTAATCTAGCCTGGTGCACCGCTTCCTGCGCGGTTTGGGTCACTGGCCTTTTTGTGACCGGATCGATAAAGCAGCCATTGTCGCCGGCCACAAACACATTGGGATACTTTTTTAGATTCAGGAAATCCGTGACCATGACTCGATCTTTTTTATCGGATTCCAGAACGCAATCCAAAAGCGGAATCTTGCATGACCGCACGCCTCCGGTCCAGACCAGCAAATCGCAGGATATTTTCTCGGTTTTGTTCAATACAATATAATCTTTCCCAGCTTCTGTGACGAGTGTCGAAAATTTCGCTTCGATTCCAATTGAGCTCAACCGCTGCCCAACTTGCTTGGAAACGTTTTCAGGCAATCCCGGCAAATAGTTCGTACCGCCTTCGACCACGATGAGCTTGAAATTTGCCGGATTTTTATCGTGATGTACGCACTCTTTATGGATGAGGTTATAAAGCTCCCCGGCAAACTCGGCTCCTGCAAACCCGCCGCCGCCAATGACAAAAGTCGCTGCATCTTTTTTGGTTACTAATTCCTCGACTCTGTTCCGTATCATGATCGCGTCGTCCAAACTCTTTAGCGTAAAGCTGTATTTATCCAAACCCGGAATGCCGTAAAAATCCGCCACACTGCCCATCGCCACCACCAAATAATCAAATGGCAAAATCCGCGAATCAGTCACAACCTTGCCGTTATCCAAATCGATTGAATCAATATAAGCTTTAAAAACTTTGACTTTCGTATGCGCAAAAATTTCGTCAAAAGGAATCGCAACCGTGCTCTTCACTTTTTTGGCTTCGACCAGCCCGTGTTCGGTGGTGGCTGCCTCATACAAACCCGAATAATATGTCTGATAATCTTTCTTATCGACTAAAACAATTTCATATTGTTCATCGTAAGCCAGCAAATGCCCCAAATCCAAAGCGCAGCGGATTCCGGCAAAGCCGCCGCCGAGAATGACTATATTTCTTTTTTCTTCTGTTTGTGGTTTCAAATGATTTCTACAATATAGGATTCCCCTCTCCGTTCGAGGGAGAGAGGTCGGGGGTGAGGGTGAAAAAAATATTTATTTGAGAAAAGAAAACAGCCCTTATATTATACCATAAAAGCTGTTTTTCTAAATAATTAAATATTTGCTGAGTCTTTGTTGACCTCCATAATTTGTGTATCTATTTTTGACATTTCCAAAACTAAATTTTCCCGCTCCTTTGCTAAGTTCTGCATTTCATCTACCTCTTCTTGGCTTAACGTGTCTTTAGGTTTAACGTCTAATTCCTCATAAGCTTTGTTGATTTCGCTAAATCTATTTTCCAACTGCTTCTTTTGCATTTTCAAATCTTCCAAAATTTGATGTTGCAATTCAATTCGTTCACTCATTATATTATCTCCTTTCTTTGTATCGTTTTATATTCTCCAACTTTTAAATCCCCTAACCTTAGTTTTCCAACGCGAACTCGCTTAAGGCTTCGGACAGTATAACCGAAAGCCGAGAACATTTTTCGCACTTGCCGATTCCAGCCTTCGTGGATTGTGATGTGGACTGTTTTGCCGTCCACAGTGACTTTGGCCGGTGCTGTCTTTTTGCCCTCGATTATCATTCCTTCGCGCAATTTCTGGACCCGTCCTTCCGAAATATCTTTATCAAGCACGACTTCGTATTCTTTGTCGTGTTCTTTGGAAGGATGTGCCAGAATTTGGGTCAAATCCCCATCGTTGGTAAATATCAGCAAGCCCTCGGTTAAGAAATCCAGTCTGCCTACGGGCCAAACAACATTTCGCAATTCCGGAGGCAATAAATCATAAACCGTTTTGCGCTTTCTCGGGTCATTGCGCGTGGTCATGTAGCGTTTCGGTTTGTTCATCATGATATAAACCATATTTTGGACCTGGGTCTTTTTGCCTTCGACTTCCACCTTGTCCTTATCCGGATCAACTTTGGTCCCAAGTTCCCTGACAATCTTGCCGTTGACCTTGACCTTGCCAGCCACAATCAACTCCTCCGCATGCCTGCGGGAAGCAATTCCAGCTGAAGATATGTATTTTTGCAATCGTTCGAGCATAAAAGCATTATAGCATTAGGCTTGAAATATTCTAGAGAAATCGTTATAATACTCGAGCATTTCGTAAATTTGGGTGTGTAGCTCAGTGGTAGAGCACCTGCCTTTTAAGCAGAGGGTCGGAGGTTCGATCCCTCCCACACCCACCAAAAAAGACTTCTGGAATTTTCGAGAAGTCTTTTTTGGTTAGCTGGTAAACTTGCTCCACATGCTCTCGTCAGCATCAACCGATTCCCCGTGGTCTTCGGCTAGTTTTTTAAACAATTCTTTTTCTTTCTTGCTGAGCTTGGTCGGGGTTACGACTTTGACTGTGACGAAGTGGTCGCCCCGGCCCGATCTGTTCAGCACGCCAGCACCTTTGCCTTTGAGTCGAAAAACCTTGCCGGTTTGGGTGCCGGACGGAATTTTCAGCTCGACTTTGCCGTCAACCGTATCCACCAAAACTTTGGCACCCAAAGCGGCCTGATAGAAGCTCACCGGCACTTCGGAATAAATATTTTCCGCATCGCGCTTAAATTCCGGATGATCCTTTACGGTTAGGCGGATGTAGAGATCGCCGTGAGTGGAACCTTTATATCCTACTTCGCCCTCGCCGGCAATTCGGATTCTTTGTCCGTCTTCGACTCCGGCTGGAATTTTTACCTTGAGTTTTTTCAGCATGCGCTTGCTGCCGCTCCCTGAACATTCGCGGCAGGGTTGTTCCGGAACTTTGCCGCTGCCTTCACACCGGTCGCAAGTGGTTACCGAAGCCATTTGGCCAAAAATTGTCCGGCGCTGGGTCCGGATCTGCCCGGTGCCGTGGCACTTAGGGCAGGTGTTGACCTTGGTTCCGGGTTCAGCCCCGGTCCCGTTGCAATGCGGGCAGGTGTCACGTTTCTCAATCTGTATTTCTTTTTCGACTCCAAACACCGCTTCTTGAAACGTCAAAGTCAATTCCATTTCCAAATCGATGCCGCGCTCCCTGCGCGATTGCCGGGTGTTCGTGCCTGCGCCAAAAATGTCGGAAAAAATATCAAACGCGTCTTCGCCGCCAAAACCCTGATTAGCGCCACCTGCAAAACCCCGGAAAATATCACCAAAATCCCAAGCGCCAGGTCCGGCTCCGGAAAAACCGCCGTAAGCATTCCCCTGGCCGCGCGCGCCGTTGAAGGCTTGGCCAAACTGGTCATACTGCTGTCGCTTGGATGGGTCGGAAAGAATTTGGTATGCCTCGTTTATTTCCTTGAATTTTTCGGCGTTGCCGTTGCCTTTGTCCGGATGGTATTTGTGCGCCAATGCCCGATACGCCCGCTTGATTTCTTCCGGGCTGGCGGTTTTCGACACTCCTAATGTTTGATAATAATCAGCGGCCATAGATGTTATGCGAATCAAAGAATATAACGAATTGCTGCAAATATGCTAATTGCGAATTTGCAATCTGTAGATTCGGCATGCAACATTCGCAAATTCGCATCATATAACTAACTTTTTTACTTCTACAACAACTTTCTCGAATTTGAAAAAACCGGTAAGCAGCAAAATTTGAAACAAAATCCATGAAATAATAATAATGGCCCAGCGCAGCAGGAAAGCAAACGCATAAAGCAGGCTTAAGATGATAACTGTGAAGATTAAAGGCAAATATTTATCAAATGGCTGGGCCGCTTGCTTGATTCTGGAAACCGCGACTTCGGAAATTATATCCGCCAAAGATTGGTTGTCTTGCGCTTGGATCTGAAACTCCTGCTGAAAGCCAGCTTTGGCCTGCTCATACAAGGCGGCTTGGCCAAAACTGCCAAGTTTATTATACGAAGGGTCTTGTTTCGCTTGGTCCTGCAGGTATTGAGAGAAGGGCTCATTCAAATTAGTGCCGGCAGGAAGACGGCTCGTGAAATAAGGCACGGATTTGGCAGCCTGCTGCCCCAAACGGTTATAAAACTCGTCCGGGTTTTGCTGAAACTTGGTTTGCACATTGTAATAAATGTTAAAACCAATTAAAAGCAATAAGCCATAAACCATGAGGCTGACCGAGGAACTGACCACGCGGGATACGGAAAAATCCAGCCGGTTCTGGGCTTCGCCGTGCAGACGCAATTCGTACCAAAAAGTGAAAGCCACAAATAAAATTCCGCCTATCCAGACGAATTCATTTTTCGTAGAAATAAGAAAATAAGACAGCGCCGAAAGTGCAATGATGAGTTCCGAATACCAGCGCATCTTGTCGGTGAGGAAAAAGAAAGTCGAAACGCTGATCATGCACGCCGCCAGCAGACTGACCCAGACCCAAGTCATGCTCGAAGCCTGATAGCTAAACGACTGATGCATGTACCACCATAACCCAGCCTGCAGGGCCAGGGTTACGACCCCCAACACCACACTTTTTATTTTTGGCATTTAATTTATTTAAGTCTGGGCTTAATTATTTTTGGAGCTTTCGGCTGAAAAACCAAAACTCTTTTCGGAAGTTGCCGACACAGTCGGAGCTTGGTTCCCGGCCGGCTGGTCCTTGATGGCGCCAAATTGGGCTTCATACTTCTGGATGTTGTCCGTCAACGCCGCCACGATACGCTTGATGTGAGACGGATTTGTGATAATCCTGGCATTCACAATCCCCTGCGGCGGAAAAACGTTCATGAAATCCAAAACAAATTCTTCTTTGGTGTGCGCCACCATCATCATATTGGCATAAGTACCTTTGAGCACATCATCGTTGATTTTTATATTGAGGTTTTGTTGCTGGTCCATATCTAAACCCTTTCATTTCAGCGATCCTAATCTACGAATACCATCCGAATGCCACTAATCATTTGTAGATTCGGATGGTAATTCGGATCGCATTTATTTATTTTTTATCGGAAACGTCCTTAAACTCGGCATCCACCGGACCCTGCTCGGTTGCGGATGATTGGCCGCCGGATGTCGGCCCGGAATTGGGTTGAGCACCCGAATTTTGCTGGTACATGGCTGCTCCAACCTTCTGGATCGCATTGGACAAGGCATCCATGGCGGTTTTTATAGCCTGCAAATCTTCTTTATCTTTTACGGCCTTCAGGGCTTCTATTTTTTCGGTCACATCTTTTTTATCCGCATCCGGAGCTTTGTCTCCGGCGTCTTTCAGGGTGCGCTCCGAAACGGCAATCAAAGTGTCGGCCTGATTGCGGGCGTCTATGGTTTCGCGGCGCTTGCGGTCTTCTTCGGCGTGCGCTTCCGCTTCTTTTTTCATGCGCTCAATCTCTTCTTTGTTGAGATTGGATGAACCGGTAATGGTAATATCCTGAGTTTTTCCAGTTGCTTTGTCTTTGGCCGTAACTTTGAGAATTCCATTGGCGTCAATATCGAAAGTAACTTCAATTTGCGGCACACCCCGAGGCGCTGGCGGAATCCCATCCAGGTGGAACTTCCCTAGTGACTTATTATCATTTGCCATAGGCCGTTCGCCCTGGACCACATGGATCTCCACGGAAGTTTGATTATCTGCGGCAGTTGAGAATGTCTGCGATTTGGAAGTCGGGATGGTGGTATTGCGGTCAATCAAAGGAGTGGCCACTCCGCCCAAAGTTTCAATTCCCAAGGTTAATGGAGTGACGTCCAAAAGCAAAATTTCTTTGCCGGTCACGTCGCCGGACAAAACTCCGGCTTGGACCGCGGCGCCCTTGGCCACGGCTTCCATGGGATCAATGCCTCGTTCAACTTGTTTGCCGATGTAGCTTTCTACGAATTTCTGCACCACAGGCATGCGGGTCGGGCCGCCCACCAGAATAATTTTGCCGATATCATTCGGAGTCAAATGTGCATCCGACAAAGCTTGCTCCACCGGCTGCTTCATCCGCTCCACGATTGGCTTGACCAAATCCTCAAGCTTGGCCCGAGTCAGTTTCATGTTCAAATGCTTGGGTCCGGAAGCATCTGCCGAAATAAACGGCAAGTTAATGTCAGTTTCAAGCACAGTCGAAAGTTCGATTTTGGCTTTTTCTACGGCTTCGCGCACGCGGTTCATAGCCATTTTATCATTGCTTAGATCCAATCCGGTTTCGCGCTTGAATTCGGAAACGACATAGTTGATAAGCGCTGAATCCATATCCTTGCCGCCAAGCTGGGTATCCCCGGAAGTCGACAGCACTTCAAATGTCGCCTGGCCGTCAGCCTCGCCGAAGTCCATGATCGTGACATCCAGCGTTCCGCCGCCGAGGTCGAACACCAGAATTTTCTGGTCTTTGCCGGATTTGTCCAATCCGTAAGCAAAAGCCGCGGCAGTCGGTTCGTTAATGACCCGAACGACTTCCAATCCTGCAATCTCTCCCGCGTTTTTGGTGGCTTGCCGCTGGGAATCATCAAAGTAAGCCGGCACTGTAATAACGGCTTTGGTAACTGGTTGGCCCAAATAAGCTTCCGCATCTTTCTTGATTTTCTGCAACAAGAAAGCTGAGAGTTGTTCCGGAGTGTACTCTTTGCCGCCCAGATTGTATTTGAAGTTGGTGCCCATTTTTCTCTTGAACTCAAACGCCGTACCTTCCGGATTGGTCACAGCCTGGCGCCGAGCTGGCTCTCCCACCAGGAGCTGCCCGTCTTTGGTAAAAGCGACGTATGACGGGAATGCTTTGCCGGCCATTGTCTGGCCTTCTGCGGATGGAATAATTACCGGACTGCCTGCTTCCATAACAGAGGCGGCTGAGTTTGAGGTACCCAAATCGATTCCGATTATTTTTGGCATAAATTAGTTCCTTTCTCTTAGATTATTTCTTTAAACGAACCGTGCTTTTTATTAGAGTTATATGTTAAACTATGTACGAAGGAGGAATAATGGAGTTTAGATCCCAGAGGGTTTTCACCCTGGTCATCTTGATTTGTTTTCTTCCGTTTGCCTTCGTCTGTTCTATGTTGATCCTTTGCTGGCTTATTTTTTCCGGAAAAGCGAGCTTACAAGACTTTATAAACTCGCCGCACCGGCCATGAAATCTGATTCATCAGATTTCATGGCCTTTTTTTAATCCTTAATATCAATTGCCACTTTCTTGGGTTTTACCTTTTCCGATTTTGGCATGACAATCTTGAGGATGCCTTTTTCGGAAGTGGCAGTGACCTTATCTGAATCAACCTCGGTTGGCAGGGCAATCGAACGGGCAAACATACCTCGGCGGACTTCCTTGCGGTAATAGTCCTTGCCTTTGTCTTCCGAAACCTGCTCGTCGTTTGATCGGATATGGAGCACGTTATTTTCGATTTCCACATCAACCTTTTTGGCATCCATTCCCGGAATCGAGACCTCGGCTACAACTTCGTTGTCAGTTTCGTATAGATCAACTGCCGGAGAACGCATTGTGCGAAACATTGGAGCAAATGTATCTTCATCAAACATTCGTTCCAGTTCCCTGAATGGTTCCCATCTTACTAAATTTGTCATAATTACTCCTTTCTGCCCTATTGGGCTTAATTATTTAATTACCCCTATATATCCGAAACGTGCTCTCCCGAACGCTTACCGACAGCCACCTTGGCCGGAATAATTACTTTATCATTCAAAATAAACCCTGGCTGGATTTCCTTCACGACTACTCCCGCTTCCCCATCGACTTCTTCCACAGCCTCATGTTTGCCTGGATCAAACTGTTCGCCTACTGTTTTTATCTTCTTGAGTCCTAGCTCTTCCATGTCTTTTTCCAACTGGACTATGGTTGCTTTGAGCCCGGCTAACCAATCTTTGTACTTGTCATCATCCGGAGCGTATTTGAGCACGGCTTCCAGATTCTGTAGGCTCGGCATAAGCTTGGAAACCGTCAGCTCTTTGGCGAATTGCACCAGTTCGGCATTTTCCGCTTCTTTTCGTTTCTTGAAATTTTCAAAATCTGCGGCGGCGCGCTTCCAGTTTTCCAAAAGCTCTTCTTTGGACAATTCAATAGGTTCAAAAGCATTATCTGTAGGGGTCTGAATTGAATTATTTTCTTCCATAAATTGATTCTAAACCGATAAATTTCAAGAAGCTACCTACTTAATATCAAAATAATTATAGCTGTGCCGGAAATTAATTTGGCAAGATATTCCAGCAGCGACAAATTTTTGGCATAACTCATGCGTTTGGGGCCGACTATGCCGATCACCCCCTGTTTGCCGCCTTTCATTTTGACATTGGACACCACCAGGCTTAAATTCTTGGGCACTGGCAGTGGCGTTTCCCCTCCCAGCAGAGCTTCGGCGCTAATATCGGATTTTTTGATGAATTTGTTGGAGTACTCGTCGATGTTTTCAAAAAATTCCGCGACGTTCTTGACGTTTTTCGCATCCACAAATTCCGGCTCGCCGATAATTTTCGACAATCCGGTGGCCGAGCTCTCGTTCGGCAAAAGCGCAAACGCGGCCTGGCCGGAAACCTGGGCCAGCAAATTGGAAATTGAGCGGCCCAGCTGTTCATGCACGACCTTAAGCTTTTGGACTTCCTCGCGCAGCAGCTTGCGCTCCCGTTCGGAAAGCTCAAAGCGGCGCATCAACTCGTTGATGAAAAAACGGTAGCCTTTATCGGTAGGTACCCGGCCTGCGGATTTATGCGGCTGCATGATGTAACCCTGCTTCTCCAATTCGGCCATGTCGTGGCGGATCGTGGCGGAACTGAACTTGAGGTTATATTTATCTACGATTTCCTTGCTGCCGACCGGCTGCGCGGTTTCCGAGTATTCTTTGACGATAGCCGCGAGAATTTTTTGATGCCTTATTTCCATATTATTCTGCTTAGAACTCCCTCTCCTCCCAGGAGAGTTAATATGCCAGTGGCATATTAACGAAACACACAGGGGAGAAGTAATAGGATTTTTAGCACTCTTTAATCCAGAGTGCTAGTCTATAATACATTCTAAAATTAGCACTCAACCTTGTCAAGTGCTAAATTGGGCAAAAACAAAAAACGGCCTCGCTTTAGGAAAGCGAGACCGCTTTTGATCTAGCAATTATTGCGAAACAGGAGCGCTTTGCACGTAGTGGAACACAGCGCAATTGATTGTGGCCACTTGCTGGAATGTATGGCCGCGAAGCGTGAACGCATCGGAATTGGCAAACGGCACAACTGTGGAGCCGGAAATTTGGCCGACCGTTGGTGAAGTGGTGCAGCGCACCAAAGCTCCATCAGGGTGCTGGGTCGCATTCAGGATCGGATTAGGATCTGTGGGCATGGTGTTGAGGTCGCTGTCGGAAATCTGCGAGACCTGTCCGAAGTTGAAGCCGAGCCCCAGGAAAGCCTGGGCCGAAGCAAATCCTTTGCGCTTGTGGCCGGTTTCTACAAACCATACGGTTTTATCCGAGCCTTTGACCAGGGTGCCGGTTGCCGGCAGGGCTGGCTGCTGCGAAACAGTCAAGCCGGTCAAAGATTGCAGAACTATGATGTTTTGGAATTTATGGCCGCGAGCATGAAACACTGCCGCGCCGCGGAAAGGTTTGAGCCTGCAATCAGCTGCCAAATAAACGGTCGGGCTATCCGCAGTCTTATAGAGAAGTCCATTGATCAGAGTGTTGGGGCAGGCCCTGCCTTCGCCTTCGTCATTGTCTCTTTCATTCTCGTTGTCATCGCCTTGCTGATTGTTGGTCGAACCGGAGAAGTTACCGCTGATTGTGGCATTGCCGGTGGCGTTGTTGGTGTTGGTAGGATCCTTAATCACTGAACCGCCGACAGTAACGACATCGCCTACTGCCACGGTCGGGGCAGAAGTCCCTGCAGACAAAGTAACTGTCAAAGTTTTGGCATCCGTGCTCCAGGTTGCCGAGCCGATTTGGCTGGCGCCATCAAGCCAGGAATGGGAATTATTGAGAGCCAGAACCGTATTGATATTTGAGGCGGTGATTGCCGGAGCATTGGTGGCGGAACTGAAAGTCAGCGCCACGGAATCCCCTGCTCCCAATCCGGTATTGTTGCCGGTGTTGGACGCAACCGCTGCAGACAGCGTAGGAGTAGCCGGAGCTACCAAGCTGCCGCTAATAGTGGTTGAGCCGGTGGCATTGTTGCTGGAAGTGATATCTTTGATCACACTGCCGGAAAGGGTAACAGTATCGCCAACTGCTAAAGTTGGAGCAGAAACATTGCTCGTTAAGTTTACGGTTAGCGTCTTTCCATCGGAGCTCCAGGTATTGGTGCCGATTTGGCCATTGCCATCGAGCCAAGAATGGGAATTGTTCAGCATCAATGTTGAGTTGATGTTGCTGGCATTGATCGTTGGCGAATTTGTAGCCGAACTAAAGGTCAAAACAACTGACTTATTGCCTGAAGTGTTGGAAGCTACAGCCGAATTTAATGACGGCACTGTAGCTTGCGAAGAAACTGTGCTGGTTGTGACTGCGGTCACAGTCGGAGAATTAGCCGACGTCGAAATTGCGGTAGTACCCAAAGTCGCGGTCAGGCTGTCCGGCGTTGAGGCAGTGCCCCAGGTCGAACCCGTGGACATGGCCACAAAAAATCGAGTGCTGGTGGTCAGAGCATTGTTGCTGCTGACGGTAATAGTCGTTGGTGTGCCGACATTGACCGTGGTTTGAGAGCCTGCAACCACATCGCCTGAACCAAAAATCCCGTTGCCGTCATCTTTGTATACGGCCAAGGACGCAATGTCCGAGCCGGAAACTGTGGACCCAGTCATTGGGTTTAGAGTTACAACCACTGATGACAGTGTTTCGCCCGCAGTGCCTGTCAGTGCGAACGAAAATAACCCCACCGGCTGGCTGGAAGCAGCCACCGTAATTGGGGATGTAACGAGTGAGACGGGAGCAACATCAACCGTAACAGCTGCTTGGGCAAAAGTTGCGGCGATAAGCATCAAACCCGCCAAAATCGCGGTTTTTCTCATAATTTATCCCTTAAAAATTAATGATTTATAGCTTACGCTTAATTATACCAGGTACTAAATCGAGGAATATAGACATTTGTTACGAATTGCTGGCAAAAAATTTGGCAATATACACCATAAACTCGCAAAAAAAGCCAGGCACCTAAGCCTGGCATTTGGGGAGCATGGTTATTTCAACTTGGCTACAACCACGTAGCGGCGCAGCGCCGTCCCCACCGGATACGAGGTTTGCAAGGTCAAAACATATTGGTTTGGATCTTGGGCTAAGACAGAAGTATCATTTGGCGAGACAATTTTCTTTTGGTTCACAACATATTCAAAAACTTTTCCTGCGCTATCCGTAATGTTTATAATGTCGCCAATGGCAATATGCGGCAGCGTAGCAAATGCGGTCTTGTATTCGGATTTAACCCAAAGAAAGTCAGATGAATGCCCGAATATATAAACATTGCCGGCTTGCCCGGGCAGGGCCGTGCCCGGATAATGCACCACACCCTGGGTCAGAGCTTTTTGGAAATCAGTTTCAGAAACTTTATCCACGTACACCACTGGCAAATCTAAATTTAGGCTGGCAATCCTAAGCCGGTTCGGTGTGTCCAAATTAACGGTTTCTGTCGCTGGCTGCGGTTTGTGGATCCAATAACTTAAATTTTGCCAGACAAAGCCGAAATTCAAAATCGCCAGCACAATCCCGGCACAGATCAGGACTAATAAAATTTTTCCAGCTTGTTTTAAAAAATTCCTCATATTTATCATTGAATCATAACTCCTCCGGCGCTTCGCGCCACCTCCTCTTATCTTAAGAGGAGATGTTTTTTATTTCTCCCCTTAGGATAAGGGGAGATGTCCGACGAAGCTTTTAGCGAAGTCGGACAGAGGGGTTACGAATACAAGCATAACAAAACCGCGAGTATTTTACTACTCGCGGTTTTTCTGTAATTATCGTGCAACTACTTTCAGCAATTGTCTGGAGTATACGAGTCCAATGGAAAACATAAGTATAAGTTCCACCATCCATCCCGGCAAACCGGTTCTCGGTAAGGTCGCGCCCAAAACTTTGCCGTGTGTCGGAGTCGGGGCTGGAGCATTAGTGGACACTCCCAAAACTTGCCCTTGGGGAGCTGGAGTTGGTGGAGGCAAGATTACTGCTCCCCCACCACCGCCGGTACTTGGAGGAAGCAAAACTGCTCCGCCGCCGCCACCACCACCAGTGGTTATGATTGGAGCTTTAAATGTATTGGTTACGGTGCACACTTTATTGTCTCCGGCTGCAATGGTGCCATTGCAATCCGCAGAATAAGTCGCGGTATAATCGGCAGTTGTAGTTTCTGTCACGTTATAATCACCAAATGAAATCACGGTCAGAGCCGTACCAGTCTCATTGCCTGGGAATGGGTTTGGTTGACTGACAGTCACACCATTAACTGTTAATGAGAAATCGGAGGCAGATTTGGTCCCCCCGCCATTATTGATAACCTGTTTTTTTACAGTCAAAGTGGCAGTAGCCGGACCACTACCCCCACCGCCATCTGTTGGGCAGGTCGGAACCATAAAGATTGCGGGATCGCTGTGCTGACCATTATAAACTCGGGTCTGATAATTGGTACCTGGATCCAGTTCCATCTTTCCAATCGGCGGAAATGAAGTCGATGCAGCAAATCCGGTCAAGGCGTCAGTTGAGAAAGTCGTGCCCGAAACTTGCTTATTCCAATAAGTCGCAAAATTATCCGCGCTGACATCTACATAGAAACCATTGGTCGGATCCGGAGTCCCGGTCCAAGTAATAGTTACGGTATAAGGAACATTGCTGCAGCTTGGGGCCGTGACAACTGGTTTAGACGGAGCAGGGTTAACTACGGGCACTTGCACTGTCGAAACGGCGCTGGCGCAATTGTTCGCCGAGTTTGGATCAGTTGCCAAGTTTGCGCAAGCGGTATTGGTTATTGTATTTGAATTGCTACCGGCAGTCAGGGCATTTACAGTGACAGTGATATTCAAGGTTGCCGAAGCACCGTTGGCCAAACTAGTGATGGTCCAAATTCCTGTCCCCCTGACATATGCTCCATTGGAATCATCCGAAACATACGTGACATTTAAAGGCAATAAATCGTTTACGGAAATATTTGAAGCCGCATCCGGCCCGTTGTTTGTGACAGTGATTGTGTATTTCAGAGTGTCACCCACATTTGGGCTAGCATTATCAACTTTTTTACTCACAGCCAGATCAGAAGAAGTTGTGGGAGGAGTTACTGGGTCCAAATCAAACTGAGCAGTGACATTTTTTACAGCGTCCATTGTCAAATTACAGGTGTCATTGGTGCCGGAACAGTCTTGGGACCATCCCACAAAATGCGAACCGCTAGCGGCTGTGGCAGTAAGGACCACTGCGGTGCCAGAAGGGTAAGTTCCTGTGCACGTCGGTGAACAGTTTACTCCCCCGACATCAGTCGTTACAGTTCCAGATCCAGTCCCTGCGGATGCAATAGTCACGTTCAAAGTATAATTTGTGGTCGGAGGTGGAATGACAATCGGATGAGACATACATGTGCTTGTGCTGCCAATATCATTGCCGTTGGAATTCACATGGATCAAAACCGCGCAAATTGTATGAGAGCCGACAGCAAGATCAAATGTTTGGTCCGCACTTTGGCCAGAAGCTGGCCAATTGCCTCCTAAATCCTTATTGCTATCAGAAACAGGTGATGTAAATTGACCGTTGCAAGCTGCAGGAGATACGGTCTGAAGGACCTTATCGACACCGGCAGTAAATGTGTTGTCGCCATTCAAATCCTCAAAAACTTCTACCTGATAATGGAAAGTTCCTCCATGTGAAGATTCCCAGCATTGATTTCCTTGTGGTAACCAAGTTCCATTCGCGATATAAGGACCTGTGCCAGAACCAGTGATTCCTGAAATCGTGATCGATCCCACGTTAGCAAAGGCAATCATTGGGGAGACCACAAGCACCAGCATGGCCATGGCCACGATTATAGAAATTGCGGGCCTGATCCCATCCATTCTTTTTTCAATTTTGGTTTCGACTTTGATTTTTCTAACACTAGGCTTGGTTGCCTTGGTCATTGTGGCTTTTGCCATAAAAATGTGATTAATTAATTTGACTAATGAATATAACGTAAGCAAAGAAAAAAGTCAAGACCTCTCTTCACCCCGGGTTTTGGCTTATTTTTGTTTCTAAATTTTGGTTTTCGTCCTGTTGAAATAAGCATAATACAATTGCTTAACGCAAGCAATAGGCCAAAATATAAATAAGATGCTATAATGAAAAAGCAAAAAAATGTCAAAATCAGAAACAAAAAATGGATTTATCCGGCACCACTCTAAACTTTTTAATGGTGGTAAAAAAAGTGGTGCTGGATTTACACTTATCGAGCTCCTCGTGGTCATTGCCGTGATCGGGCTTTTGGCATCGATTATTTTGATCGCAATGAATTCGGCCAGGGTCAAAGCGCGCGACTCGGTGCGCAAAGCCAATGTCGCCCAGCTTAGGACAGCATTGGAATTATATGCCAACAGCAACCAAGAAAATTATCCCAATGGCAGTGCTACGGCAAATGCCAATTGCAACAATGGCAACGGAAACGGAAACGGCAAAGGCAATTGCAACAACAACGGGAACGGGAACGGAAATAATGTCCAAAATTCTGCATGTACCAGCGTCGGGACACAAAATACAGAATCAGACATCCAGTGTCTCACAAATTTCCTGGTTCCGGCTTTCATCGGATCCGTTCCAAACGACCCGTCTTATGCTTCTGGCGGAAAAAATTTCGAATATGTCTGGAAGAACGGTGCTTCCGGCAATCCGACTGAATACGGGATCCTCATCCCGTTCTCAAACGAGGGCGAGCAGGATTGCCAAGTCCAAACCACCGGCGGTTCCCCGTCATGGTTCAACGGCGCCCCAATCTGCAGTTACTAAAAGTTCTAAGTACTAAGTACTGAGTACTAAGACTTGATCTCACGTTCTCAGAACTTAGAACTCAGAACTTAGAACTTAGTACATAAAATCCCCGCTTTCGCGGGGATTTAATTTTATTCATTTGTGGTCTCGCCATCATCAGTCTCCTCGACTTCGCGGCGATCCAATCGTTTATCCTTCATATTTTTCTCCTTCATAATTCTACTTTCTACTTTCTAGATTCTAATTCTGGTAGAATCTCAACTGCAGCAGCTTCAATCCGTTGTTGTCATAGCTCCAGAAGTAATTCTGCAAGCACGGATCAAAAATATTTACCGTCCCAGAGCAGGTCAAGCCTAGCGAGGCTGCCAGGGTCGGATCAATTGTAATCGTGGTCAGCTGTTTGGTGACATTTGTAAACGACGATTTGCCGGTTCCGCGGACACTCACGAGCATGTCCGTAGAACAGATTGTTTCGCCGGTCACTGGATCAACAGCGCAAGTCTGCATAGTGGAAGAACCTCCTGGCTTGCCCAAAGCCCTGGCCCAGACACTGTAAGTGCCTGGAGCTGGCAGTTGGAAAGACGCGCTGCCATCGGTACCATTGGCATCCAGCACCTGGAATGTGCCGTCAGTGGATTGCGACAGCAAAATCTTTGTCGAGCCATACAGCGGCACAAAGATGCGGGAACCATTGTTGCCGGTCATGTCTGCGGTTTTGCCTTGCGGAACCCCGATAATATTCAAATTATAGTGCGCACCGGATGGAGCGCCGTTGCCCGTAGTGCCCGTCGCCGCAAAACTCGCCCCCGGCAGCATCATCGAAATTACCATAAGCCCGCCCAAAGAAGCTTTTACAAACGTGTTAACTTTTGAATCCTTCATAATTCTCCTGAATTAAGGTTTGGTAACAAATTGTGGTTTGTTTTCGTCGACAGGTATTGCATCGATATGCACAAGACATGTGTTACGAATAATCCACAGAAGAGTACTAAGTACTAAGTTCTGAGTACTGAGTACTCGAACTTAGTACTCAGAACTTAGAACTCATAAAGAAAACCCTGTCCCCCAAGGTTTAAACCTTGAAAGGAACAGGGTTGTTGTCTCCTCAGCTGCAGAGGTGGCCGTAGTACGCGTTGATCGCGTTGAGGTACGCGTAGTACGTGTGCTGATCGGTCAGCCCGGTCCACAGCTTCGCTTCCGCGAGCCAATCGTTGAGCGAGATCGTCTCGCCCGCCTTCCTTCCCTCCACGGTGACTGTCGCCGAAGTCGAGATGTACCCACGCATGGCGTTTAATTCCGTGGTCGCCAGCTGCACGCTCAGCGGATCCGCGTCGACTCCGGCCAGGAAAGGCCCCAGGACGTAATCCGCTACTGGTGCGAACGGCTGGTTGTCCGCGGTCTTCAAATTGAAGAGCACGAGGACATCCAGCTCCTGGGTGGTGACGAAGGTGTTGCCGCTGTTCGCGATCTGCTCGGCCCACCACGCGCTGGTGTAGGTGCAGATCCCGTGATGGTGGTGGCCGTTGCTGGTCGGATCGGACACCGCTGCCGTCGTCGTCGCGGACGAAGCAGTCGGCGCGGTCGGATTGTGCATGTCGCCGCAGGCCGCCGTCACGATTGCGAAGGCCACGATGGCCACCGACGCGATGATGGTACGGGTGGTGCGCATGTCGTTATCCTCCTTGGAAAACGAAGTAACACAGTCTGCCGACCTTATTGTCGACTGGTAATATTAGCATAAAATACAACAATTGTCAAGGGTATTGGGCAATGCCCTAAATCTTTACAAATGCCTAGGAAAAGCATATAATTTGACGGTTCAAGGATTTGCTCATACCGCGCAAGTCCTACTTCTCAACCCGATCGGAGGAATTCGAAATGAGGAAATTCTTTGCTCCCCTGGCAGCCATGTTCCTCGCCTGCTTCATCGCCACGACGTCGTACGCCGCCCCCAAGCCGACGCTCAACTGGGGCTCGATGATCAACGGTGTCTGCTCAATGGACGGCGATCTCGTGGTCAACGTCGTCATGAAGATCAGCAACGACGCCGACTCGGGCGAGGCCGGCAACTACTGGGCACTCGACACGTTCAACAAGTCCGTGCAGATCTGGACAACGGACACGGCGGGCCAATACTGCGTTCGCGTGATGTACCTCGGCAAGTTTCAGGCCGTTGCAGGCCAGACAAGCCCAGGTGATCCGACAGGAACGCTGAAGCTCATCGGTACCGAGAAGGGCTCGGTCGAAGGCGGCTATACCGCGATAGTCACCGGTACGTTGAATCCATCGCCTAGCTGGCCGACGAACGGGATGGTTGGAACATTCGATCTGCAATGCAACCTCAGTGGTAATTGCTCAGGAGCCGCCGCTGCGGACTGGACGCAGATATACTTCAGCGGTGGACCAACGACCTTCGGTTACACCTGGTGGGGATGGATCTACCACGGGGGCAAGTTCGGCACGTGGGTCAACGCGACCACCGGCAATTCCGGCAACATCATCAGCCAATAACTTCCTCGCGTGACGCGGGTGGGTTCTTCTTCGGAAGGACTCACCCGTTTTCTTTTTATCTTTGACAAAAAGTGGTAAAAAACATACAATTCTTTGGTTCAATAAGACAATTTGCATTGTCTTCGCTAACTCAACTGGAGGAATCGAATGAAGCGAATGGTTTGCGCCCTCTTCGTCATCACCATGATGTTGCTCGCCAATGTTTCAAAGGCAGCTGCCTGCACACCGACCGGATTCGTCCGGGACGGCATCAATATGACCGCGGCCATGATCAATCCATCGGGCACAGTGACAGGAACCGTGGACGCGGCCGGGTGCAACATCGGCGTCTACTACGACGCCAACGGCCTCGGCGGCACGGTGAAAGCCGAGGTCAAGAATTCAAACTACTTCGGAGTGCTGGTCAACGGCGACGCAGGTCCGGTGGCAGTCGATGTGCTCAACAGCAACATCCACGACATCGGTGAGGTACCGCCCAACGGCACCCAACACGGTGTTGCCATCTATTACCGGGCATTCACGCTCGGCGGCAGTGCGACTGGCAAGATCTCGGGAAACCAGGTCTGGAATTACCAGAAGGGCGGGATCGTGGTTAACGGCCAAGGTGCGAACGCGGTAGTGAGCAACAACACCGTGACTGGACAAGGTCGTGTGAATTACATCGCGATGAACGGGATTCAATTCGGATACGGATCATCCGGATCCGCGATGAAAAACACCGTTTCCGGAAACGCCTATACCGGAACCAATAATGCCTCCTCGGGCGGCATCATTGTCGTTGGTGGCGACTGTTATAGTGGCGCAATTACCACCGGCATCCAGATTGTGCAGAACATCGTCACTAACAACGATGTCGGCGTCTGGTTGTCGAACCTCGACGCCAGTTGCAACGCAGTCACGGACCAGACGAACGAGAAAGTCGTAAACAACACCATCTCGAACGACTCTTTCACCAACATTTCGGGAAACGTCACCGCCGGTTACCAGGCCGGCGTGGCTGACCAAGGTACGAACGATAAGATCATCAACAACACGATCTCCGGAGCCGGCTACCAGTACCCTGGTGTTGCTGTAGACGCAGATCCGTCGTTCACAAACAAGCCGAAGGTTCACGCGAACCAGTAGGCCTCGCTTCGCGCGGGTGGGTTCTCTACCAAGAGGACTCACCTTTTTATTTTCAATCTTTCGTACATAGTATTTAGTACTTAGTACTAAATTAAAAAACCCACCCTGGGTCGGATGGGTTTTTTCGGATATTGTTTAAGGAATTAGAGTTCCTTATCGGTTTCCGCACACGGCACTGTTGTTTAGCCCAGTTTGATAACCATTTGCCCCGCCAGCAAAATTATTGTCCTTCCCAAATGCACCAAAACTTCCGGAAGCCGCACCAGTCCCACATTGAGCGCCGGCATTAGCCGCGGCAGCACACCCATTTGCCGACGAGCCGCAATAAGAATCAGAAGCTGCCAAAGCGCCCGAGAACGTAAATATGAATGCAAAAGTCGCAAAAATAATGACTGCCAAAGCAGTCCCAATTGCAATAGATCTACGCATAAATTTCCTTTCGTTTAATTAATCGACCAGTTTATAATTTTAAATAAAAATACGAACGTGCCAAGCTATCCAAAGCACAAAAAACCCGCCCTAATCGGTTCCATCCTATACTCGTTTCAGGATCTCTCTTGGGCGGATTTTTCTTACAAAAATTAAGGAGTGATTGTTCCTGTTGCCGTGAAAAGGTATGGACCATCCATCAAACCACTAAAAGTATTTCCCGAAAATGATCCACCTGTAAGATTAAATGAATAACTATTCGGGACAGCACGAGTGAAATGCAGAGTAACTACCCCGCCAGATACCGTACCGGAACTAACCACATTTTGATAGGTTATTCCCCCAACGATTTCATTATAATAACCGCCAGTCACAACTCCTGTCCCTTTATTCCAACTAAAGCTGAATGTGCCCGTGCCATAGAGGCCTGCTGAAGATGTCATCCCGTTGTAATACAATGAGTTAGGTGCAGTGAATGTTTCAATCAAGAAATTGTTTATATAAGCCTTAACTGCATTCGAATAATTTGAGAGTTGGCAAGCTGGTACATTATCGAAGTTACTCTGTAGTCCCATATGCTGGGCAACCTGCGAGATAATGTTCTTTCCTTGAGTGCTACCAGGTTTAATTCCAAGTGATTGCAGATAAGCCGCCGCGACCGCAGGAGCTGCAGGACATTCTGGGGCTGCATTGGGTGTGCAATAATTTACAACTGCTTTGTATAATAACCCGGTCGGATTGGGATTGAAATTACCTCCCCAATTACGAACCACAAAGCTCAAGGTGTTTGTTAATGGGCCAGGAGTAAACGATGCGGTAAATACATTGCTAAAGTTATATGGAAGAGAAACGGGTACTGGACCATATACATTTCCCGTGGTTGCAATTGGTGTCGGATTACCATTCAGGTAAACATCTGTCGCATTATCAGCTGTGAATGCAATGTTTGCAGATGTAACTGTGGCGCCCACTGGCAAGGTGAAAGTGTCTTGAAATAATCGCCATTGGTCATTATTCGGATTACCTTCTGTATTACCTGTTCCTCCAGGCCATGTGGCATCAGTAGAAACCCACACTGCACCCGACCCAGTAAAGTTTGAGTTAGTACTTGGATCAACCCACGGTGGAATTACTGTTTGTGTTGCAACCGCTGAATTGCTGAGGTTTCCAAGGGTGTATGAAGTAGCTAACAAAGATGTTGAAGGGGCTTGGGTCGTTTCCGTCCATCCTGCGCTCTTTATATTTGTGCCGCTGACAAGAGTCTGGGAAGAACAGGTTGTGGCAGATGTACCTGTGGCTCCCCAAGAGTAAATACGATTACTTGTTCCTTCGATAGTCAGAGCTACGCCTACTGTTGGGATTCCAAAGTTATTAGGAGTGTACGGCGCAGGTGCTGTTCCAGTGTAATCAAACGGGATCGTTCCGGTTAAGTCAAAGTGAACACCTAGATTCCATCCTGCTTGCACCGGGACTACTTGGCTATAAGTTTGGACTCCGGTAGTCGCAGGAGTAATTGTCGGGCTTACCCACTGAACCACGTTGCTAGGATCAACAAGCACAAATTCAAATGGTTTTGTATAGGCGGCATAATACGTGAATGTAGACAGCCAGCCATTAGCTGAAACGGGATTATTGGTATCAATAACCGTAAAGTTTTGGTATGTATCAGTTACTGCGCGCGACACGGCTGGATTACCTACTGTGATAGTCGTTGATGCTGCTGCTCCATTAAACGGAACTATAAATGAAACAGTAGCAAAGATGGTAACAGCCAAAGCTGTGCCCATTGCTATAGATTTTTTCATTATAAAATCCTTTCTTAATAAATTATTATTTCTTTTTTTAAACTTTTGATTTCTGTCGACTTTGGTGGCCCAATTCCCCTGTATTTGGTGGCCCAATTCCCCTGTACTGGAGTCGAACCTATTATAAATCCGAAATAAACCGGAAGCAATGTTTATTCGAAAAATCTGGTTTCCCGAAAATATAGTGTTTTCAATGGCTTTTCCGGATAGCATTAGTGAAAAGCCCCAAATTTTGGCTAAAATTTGCTCAATACCCCAATTTTATGTGGATATGGTGGGGGTATTGAGGTAAAACTCTGGATAAATAAAAATATTACGGCATGAAACTCAAGCAAATGCAATAAAAAACCGAGGCATTATCAGCCTCGGTTTTGCTTTTTTTGTCTTTACTTCATCGGTGGTTTGTCTAGCTGCGGGTTTGCTGTGCGATCAAAGCACACTCGGCCGGGTCCATGCGACCAGTTGTCACTTACGCTATAAGGATAAATCGCGGGAGTGCGATAATTTTGATTGGCTTCGGATGGCAGGTCAAATGTAGCGCAGAGCTGGAACGAGAGATTGTTTTTGACGATGTATTCGTAATCCGCACCGGTTTCCGGATCTTTGGGAACATATATCGGGGACAAACCTTGCGTTAGACTGGCAAGGTTTGATGGAAGCGTGTTGGTCCGAGCGTAGTAACTCTGGATCTCGCTTTGGATTTGGGCGAGGTTATTGACCCGAGTGCTGTCGAAGTTCAATTTCCGCTGGCGCGTAGGAGAGCCGACCACCACGAAAGCTACGACAATGCTCGCCAACACAACTATGGACACAATCCAAGCAAGGATTTTGTTGGACGGCCCGAGCTCGCGGGTGGAACGCAGTTCGCGAAGATAATAGAAAAACACTGATGCGGCGACAACCAGCACGACCAGAATTTTCAAAATCACTCGCGCGGCTAATTCCCCGCCAAGGAGATTGTAAACCAAAGTTCCCACGTCCACGATCGAGACAATTGCCGAGATAAACAACGTGAGATACCCCAGCCACTTGCGCACACGGACTTCGCGGCGGGATGGGTCAGCCGTGATGTCCTTGTTGATCAGCCACATCAGGAAAAGATAAACCGGGAAACTTACGATGAGGATGGCAGACGCCCAGCGGATCGTTTGGTTCGCGCCGTAAGCAACTGCTTGCGGATCGGGAAACCAATACCCTACCAACTGGAACAGCAGGGAAATAAAACTAATGGCGCTCATATACAGCGTCACTATCGAGAGCAGATAATAAAACACATCCTTGGGCGTGCTTTTGGGGACTGATGTTGGCAAAATTTGATCCATATAATTAAAAATTAATCTGTAAGCATTATAGAACAAAGCAATAAAACAAAAAAGCCACCCATGGAGGTGACTTTTTTATTCCGAAAAAATTTATCGAGTTACTGCAATGTAATTAGTTTGGCTCAAAGCTGATTCAGGATTTTGGGCAAAAACGGTGATTCTTCCCCCACCAGTGCTTGAATTGTCTTGAACTACATAATATTCGGTATCATAGTCCGTGGTTGAAGTCCAATGTGCCGCAGAAGGACTAGGATCGAACGGCAACTCTGCAATGTAAGTTGGGGTAAGACAGCTTAGGTCAACATCGTTGGCTCCAGCTGGAGTGACTTTCGCAATCCTTTTGGCAGCAGATGGGACGTTAGCAGAAGTGATCGGATTTGGCACTGCGGTTGTGGTTCCCGGTATGCTGCCTGTACTGCAATTGAATGTTCCTTTATTATCTGCCAAATTTTGACCAATTGCATTAAGAATCGCGTTGACATTGCTAGACCTTTGGGTGTTCCTTGATTGCGCAAACTGTCGAGCCGGATTGATAGCAATCAAAACTATTGCTGCCAAGACTGCGATAATACCCATAACAACCAAAATCTCAATGAGGGTAAAACCTGATTGCTTACTTGTAATTTTCATTAAATTATTTCCTTATTCTATATTCGACCTTTAAAGTTTATTATTTTGTTTGGCAATACTTATTTTTAGCACAAAACGGCAGCATTAGCAATACCTAAAAATGTGGCAGTTCATCCCAAGAAATCAGGCTGAAATCCGTATCCTTAATCACAACTTGCAGGTCAGTATAAGATTTGTTTATAGAAGCTTGGGTCTTAATAGTGTCCTGACCTGTGGTCGGGGTATTTTTCAAAAAAGAAATGATTGTACATTGATCTGAGCCCACAGACACGCTTTGATTGTTTGGGGCATAGCTTGAATTATTTGCATAGTTCAATTTGGCTGTGTCGATACAGGCTTCGGCCAGAGCCGAACTGCGCTCTTTGGACTCCGAATCGAAAACATTGAACCTGCCAAAGAATCCTGTCAGGCTTATGGCCGCTGTGATAGCCAGAAGCAAAACTGAAATAATAATCGCCGACGCAAGGGCAATAAAACCTCGTTGTCTCATTGACGTAAATATTTAGTGGTCGAAAAATTATCCGAAGCGGCTCGGCCGTTTTGGACCGAGGTCAGGGTAAAGCTGGCGGTAATCGCGTCGGGCTCGCCGGCAGTGCTGGTTTTTACAAATGATAAATTGGAAACAGCAATGCTGCTGGAATTCAAGACGGCCGCAGAGCCGCTCCCCTGCTGGTAATTCAGATTGCTGCCACTGAGACTAAAATTAATTTGTGTCGGTGTGCCGCTGATATTTTTTGTAGTCTGCAAACTGGTGGAAGCCGGGACACTGACAGCAGTCGCACCAGTCAAGCTCCAATCGATTTTGCGAAGAAAAAAATTGGCTTCTTCCTGCATAATAATTTTGTTGTTGGTCGCATCGGTACTTTGGATGATTTCAAATACGGCCACCATGCCGCCACCAATGACAATCGCGAACAAAGCGAGATAGATCAGGGTTTCCATTAATGTAAAGCCGGCTTGGGTTCGCATGTTATTGGACGGTGATTTTAAAATTATTGCTCGACATGCCGTTGGGCGAGCCAGAAATAATCTGGTTGTTATAAGTCTTGGTTTTGGCGCCAGAAAGAGCCGAATAATTAAAAGTCACTGTACAAGTATTTGGCGCTGTCGCGCTGGGCGTACAAGACAAAACTGATCCAGGTGAAATGGTGATATCGGATGAAGCCGGATTTGGCGCCGTAAGTGTTACAGGTTGCGGAGTTCCGGAAGTCATAGTTACTGTTATAGTGAGTGCCACTGGGCTGCCTCCCGAATTTAATGTCATATCCGGAATATTTGAAAGCGAATAAGCGAATGGTATGACTCCTGGACCGATAATTTGCAAAGCCTTCTGGCTTTGTTGAGCCGTGTAAATAAAATTGCCATCGCAATCAAAGCCGCCGGTTGCCGTCTGCTGGGTGTTTAGAGCGGCATAAGGAATATTGCTGCCTAGATTATTCAAATCCCAAATTTGGAAACCTAAATTTGTGTCACTCGTCCAGAGAAAAGCCAGATTGCTTCGCACTGCCAAAGCATTTACTCCCACGCTTTTTGATGTCGGAATATATTTGGAGCTAATTTTTGTAATTGTGCCGGGAGTGGAGATGTTAAGCGCAAAAAACTGCGGATTGTTTCCCGGGTTAGCACCGCCTTCCCCGAGATAAAGAGTTTTGCTGTCCTTGGAAAGGTACAATCCTTCTCCGGATAACGTTGACGGATTCGGGCCATATGATGCCAGCAAACTAATGTTGCCATTATCTGCATCTGCAACATTCAGCTCTTTGAGCTGTTCTGCAATTGCCGGAGTGGATGGATCATCCGGAGCCGCCAAATAAGCAATGCCGTTCCTGACCACAATTGCATTTACAGCAGAATTAATTTCAAAGCTGGCTTTTATAGAACTGGCTGAAAGTGAGTTTGGATTGCTGACATCGATAACGTAAAATTCAGCACCACTCGATTTAGTAGTGCCCAGATAAACTCTGCCTTTCGAATAGTAAATACTGTTACCAACTGCGGTATCGCCGGCGGGTGTGACTTTCAGAGAAGTAACGAGTTTAGGCGAGCTCGAATTTGAAATATCGATCACCTGCAGCTGCGAAACTGTACTGATGTTGGCGACAAACGCATACTGGTTCCCTTCCACTGCTACCGCCGCCAGTCCGGGACCCGTATTGACACTGCCCAAAATGGGTAAATTAGATTTTGTTGGGTCGCTGACGTCAACGACATAAAAATCACCCTTGCTGGCATCGGAAGCATCCGCTGTGATATAGGCTTTTTTGTTCCAAACTTGGACGTCTGTACCGCCGTTGTTTTGGCCGACATCAGCTGTGCCCAATAATTGCGGATTTGTCCAATCCCCAACTAATGTCGGGCTGCATGTATCGCCGGTGAGCATCGCGGTCCAATCTGTGAGTGCCGTAGAAAGGCTGACATTTTTTCCTGCCCAACTTACCAGACTCGTGACTGTTTTTGTAAATCCATCTGCTGAATCCGTGACATTTAATTGCTTGGTATAAATGTCATCTCCGACTGGAGCGGTGCTAGAAACCGAAAAAAAATCTAAATTGGCTTGGGCGCGAGCAGCTTCCAGCACTTGCTGCGCTTTGTATAAAGCTTCCTGGTTGGTTTGGGTTCCCAGCGAAGTCGATTGGCTTCCGAAAACCATGAGCATTACCGCTGAAATACTCAAAACGATGATGACC
The DNA here is from genome assembly GCA_964580495.1 of uncultured Candidatus Saccharibacteria bacterium. Classification (GTDB taxonomy): domain Bacteria; phylum Patescibacteriota; class Doudnabacteria; order UBA920; family O2-02-FULL-48-8; genus JAIFWV01. Next base: position 15,354 of record CAZOKE010000004.1, on the reverse strand, counting down.
AAAGCGATCATGATTTCCAGAGTGCTGAATCCTTGTTGATTTCTGCCGGTTTTTGTCATTGCCAGTCAATTTGTCCTATGGGACTGATGCTGATGTGGTAAGTTTTGCCTGAATCGGTGACATTGAGGCTTTGCAGAGCTGTGGCACAGCTTGCCGAAATGCAGTTGCCATTAAGTTGGTCAAAAACAATATCCAACGGCAAAGCCGGTGAGGTTATGGAGACGTTGTATGAGCCTGAAATAACCTGATCAGTTGAATTTGATCCGGGATAAGTAGTACAGCCGGAGCATTCAAACAAAACATATTGCAACGGAGAACCTTGGAATCGGACACCATGCCGCTTTTCGTCGATATTGTTCATGGATTGGCTTCTGGCTTTCTGCAAAACGGAAACTATGGTTGAGCGCTCGGAACGGAAAGCGTAGGAGCGGTAAAAATCCATGCTGATGAACAGCCCCAAAGCCGCGATTATGCCGAGTAAACCTATAACAACAAGTAATTCAATTAAAGTAAATCCCTTAAGAAGAGATTGCTTCGCTTCGCTCGCAAATACGTTTTCTTTTTCCATTTTACTTAGGATTTAGATGCTGAGTTATTCCGTAGATCGGGGTAATAATTGAAATCGCCACGAACCCCACGAGCACTCCCATGAAAATCAAAAGCAAAGGCTCAAGCACTGTCGAGAGATTTTTGGTCAGATCATCCACTTCCTCTTCATACATATCCGCCACGTACAAAAGCGTTTCGCTCAAATTCCCCGTGGTTTCGGCCACGGCGATCATTTGCGTCATCATTGGCGGAAACAATTTTGGGAACTGCTCGAAGTGGGTCGAAAGCAAAGCGCCTTTGAGAATTTTTTCGCCCACGGCTTCCATCTGCTTGCGGTAAACCAAATTTTTGGAAGTATGCGAGGTGATAGCCACGGAACGAACGATCGCGACATTGCTGCGCAGCAAGATGCCCAGCGTCCGGCAGACACTGGTGACATTATAGCTTTGAGCCAGATCCCCGATGATGGGCAGCTTGAGTATGAATTTATCGTACCAATAATGAAATTTCTGATTGCGCAGGGCGAACAAAAAAAGGATAAACAAAATTATCAAGCCCAAAATAATTTCCCACCCGTGCGCGATAAGCAAGTTGCTGATAAAAATCAAAACCTTGGTCGTCCAGGGAAGGTCGAAGTTCACGCTGCGGAAGATTGGCAAAATTTTCGGGAACACAAAAACCGTCAGCAAAGCCGTGATGCCAAATGTCGCAAAAATGATGAACACCGGGTAAACCAGCGAGCTGATCACTTTCCGGCGCAAACTTTGGGATTTTTTTAATTCCGCAGCCAGATAATCCAAATTTTCCGAAAGGGTGCCGGAGATTTCGCCGATTTCAATTATGTTGATGGCAAACTCGCCGAAAATTTTTCTAAACTTAGCCAGGCTCGTGGCCAAGTACTGCCCGTTTTCCACGTCCGAGGTGACCTGGTCCAAAATCTTAAGCAAAGTCTTGGATCTGGTCTGGCGTTTGAGCATTTGCAGGCTGACCAGCAACGGCGTGCCGGCGCGGATGAGCACGCTTAAGCGCTTGATGAATATAATCTGTTCTTTCAGCGACAAGCGCATGAAAGCTGTGCGAAGTTTTTTTGGTTTCACTTCCGCAGGCCCCAGCGCTTCCAATACGGTTTTAGGCTGGACATGAGTGCTGGAAAAAATCTTGGCCTTCGGCTGATCCGGATTTTTTGGTTTGCGCAAATCAAACATAAAATTATTCGTAAAGCATTCTTAGGATTTCGGAAATCGTAGTCACACCCGCCAAAACTTTCTCCAACCCGTCGTCGATCATGGGAATCATACCCTGCGACACGGCTATGGTCTTGAGTTCGGCGCTGGACGCTTTGCGCAGCACGGCTTCGCGGATGGCATTGTCCACTATAAGCACTTCGTGGATGCCGATCCGCCCCTTGAACCCGGAAAAATTGCAGGCTTCACAGCCCTTGCCTTCATAAAAAACGGCGCTGCGTTCCAGTTTTTTTACAGGCAAAGCGTCGTTGAGGCTTTTGAGCTCAGCCGCGGTAATTTTGCGCTCAACTTTGCAATGCGGACAAATTTTGCGGACCAATCTTTGTCCAATCGCGATGTTGATGGTGGATGCAATGAGGTAAGGTTCGATCTTCATATCCAAAAGGCGGGGCAGTGTTGTGGCCGCGTCATTGGTATGCACGGTAGACAGCAGCAAGTGGCCGGTAAGCGCAGTGTTTACGGCCAACCCGGCTGTTTCCAAATCGCGGATTTCTCCAACCATGATTATGTTCGGGTCTTGGCGCAGGATGGACCGAAGCCCGGTGGCAAAAGTTAAGCCGGTGCGCGGGTTGACTCCAATCTGTTGGATGCCATCGATGGCATATTCAATCGGATCTTCAATTGTGACAATGGATGATTCTTCGTTATTTAAAATTTTCACCAATGTATAAAGTGTGGTGGTCTTGCCTGACCCGGTCGGGCCAGTAGCCAGGATCATGCCGTATGGCTTTTTGATGGCGCTTAAAATTTTGGCTTGGTTGATCTTCGAAAAACCCAAGGAAGCCAAAGTAAATTCCTCGGCTTGGTCAGCCAACAATCGCAGGACCGCGTTTTCACCATGGTAAGTCGGGGTGATCGACACTCGGATGTCGATATTGCCTTCCCCAACTTTGATGCGGAATCTGCCGTCCTGCGCAGCCTGGTGCTCGTCCGTGCGCAAACCTGCCAGAATTTTGATGCGGCTGATTACTTCGGAGTGGATGGATTTGGGGATGCTGTTTTGGTCCGAGAGGACGCCATCGATGCGGAAGCGGATGCGCACAGAATCAAACCCCGGGTCGATATGGATATCGGAAGCATGCATCTGCGCCGCATGCTCAATGAGGTAATTGATAAGGTTGATTATGGAAAGCCTGGAGCCTAAAGCCAATTCTCGCGCAAAGTTATTATCCGGCAATTTCAAAGGCAATTCCTGGGGCTCCGGTTTTTCGATTGGCGCTTTGATTTCCGGCGCAATTGCTGGCTTTATCACCTGTTTGGGCCTTGGTGTTGTGGCTGATTTTTTAACCAAATCAAACATAATAAGAGGTAAATTTAATACTAGTTACTGTGTCATAACTAGAAGCAATTGTCAACATAGCAATATTGACCAAATAGCTCGAAAAAAATTGTTATAACTAAACAAAAAAGGTGCGGATTGCTCGCGCACCTTAACCTCTACTGCTTACCCAGCTTTCTCTTTTCCTTTCGGCCGGATGCTTTTGACGTCGATCGCATCCAAGGAGTACACCGACCCTTCAATGCTGTACTCCAAAGCTCGATACTGCCACTCCCGCAGAGCCATTTCCGGCATTTCCCTGGTCTGGAATTCGAAGATGACGCGCCGTATCTTCTTGTAAGTACTTCTGTTGTCGACTACCGTTTCGAAGCGGGCTCTCGCATGCAGATTCGAATCCTGATTCGAGAGCCGGTCAGCAATTTCTTCAAATTCCCGGAACACTTTCCTCGACCCAAACCAGCTTCGTTCGTAGAAGCTAGCCTCGACTCTGATCGTAGAACGGAAGACTCCGCCTAAACGATGACGCGGCTCTAAAAAGATTTGCGTGTCCGACTGCGGTAGACCACGGACTTGGAGAACCTCGCGCAAAATAGCCGCTGAGCTCGGTTTCTGCTCAGTCATTATGTTCCTCCTGCGAAAAAGGACCGCCTATGCGATCCTCTTAGTTTCGATTAGCTTAGCTCAATTTCCGTGATCAATCAAATTATATTTACCTTGTTTTTACTGGCTTTAAAACTTTTGCCAAGTACTGGCCAGTATAGCTCTTTTTGACTTTTGCCACCTCTTCGGGTGTGCCCACGGCCACGACTTCGCCGCCTTTGTCCCCGCCTTCCAGCCCCAAATCAATTATCCAGTCCGAGCATTTGATCACGTCGAGATTGTGTTCTATCACCAGCACGGTATTTCCTTTTTCCACCAGGCGGCTTAAGACGCCCAGCAATCTTTTGACATCGTCAAAATGCAAACCAGTGGTTGGCTCATCCAAAATATACAGGGTGCGGCCGGTGGAAGCGCGGGAAAGTTCTGTCGCAAGTTTAATGCGCTGCGCTTCTCCGCCGGAAAGCGTGGTGGCCTGCTGGCCCAGGTGCATGTAGCCCAAACCCACGAGTGACAATGTTTCCAATTTGCGGGCGATTAAGGGCACGGAACGGAAAAAGATATGCGCTTCGTCCACGGTCATTTCCAAAACGTCGGAAATAGTTTTGCCTTTGTAATGGATATCCAAAGCTTCTTTGTTGTAGCGCTTGCCTTTGCACTCTTCGCAGATGACGTAAACGTCCGGCAAGAAATGCATTTCGATTTTGATCACGCCGTCGCCGCCGCAAACCTCGCAGCGGCCGCCTTTGACGTTAAAGCTGAATCGGCCGGCCTTGTAACCGCGCATCTTGGCTTCCGGAGTCGCCGCAAAAAGGTCGCGGATATAGGTAAAGACGCCGGTGTACGTGGCGGGATTGGATCGCGGCGTGCGGCCAATCGGAGATTGGTCAATGTTGATGACTTTGTCGATATTTTCAATCCCCAAAATCTTCTTGTGCTCGCCCGGCGCATCTTTGGCATTGTAAAAATAAGACGACAAGGCTTTGGCCAAGATATCGTTCATGAGAGTAGATTTGCCGGATCCGGAAACACCGGTCAAGCTCACCAATTTGCCCAAAGGAATCTCGACATCAATATTTTTGAGGTTGTTTTCGCTAGCACCCACGATTTTCAAAGTCTTGGCAGAACCGCGGCGGCGGCTGGAGGGCATGGGGATGGTTTCCGCTCCGGAGAGATATTTGCCGGTGAGCGAATTCTTGTTTTTGGCAATCTGGGCAGGCGTTCCTTCGGCCACCAATTCCCCGCCGTGCTTGCCCGCACCCGGCCCAATGTCGATGACCCAGTCCGAAGCCTCGATGGTCTCCTGGTCGTGCTCGACGACAATTACTGTGTTGCCCAAATCGCGCAAGTTTTTCAAAGTTTTAAGCAATCGGTCATTGTCGCGCTGGTGCAAGCCTATGGACGGCTCATCCAAAATATACAAAACACCGGTTAGGCCGGAGCCGATTTGGGTCGCCAAACGGATGCGCTGGGCTTCCCCGCCGGACAAAGTGTCAGCCGAACGGTCCAGTGTCAGATAATTCAAACCCACGTCCTGCAAAAACCGCAGTCGGGCGACAATTTCTTTCAAAATCTGATGCGCGATCTTAAGGTCCTTTTCGGAAAGCTTTTTGGGCAGGGCTTCCATAAACGACACGGTGTCGTCAATCGAGAGCTTGGCCACTTCCACTATAGATTTGCCTTCGATGGTCACAGCCAAAAATTCCGGTTTGAGCCGATTGCCCTTGCAAGTCGGACAAACTTTCACGCGCATGTATTGTTCTATTTCTCCGCGCATGTAGTCTGAATCGGTTTCTTTGTACTTGCGCTCCAAATTTGGGATAACGCCTTCAAAGGAAGTGTAGCGCTCGTATCCTGACTCGTCCTGAATTTTCAGTTTGTGATCGGCAGTGCCGTACAAAATGGCATCCACGACTTTCTTCGGCAAATCCCGCACCGCGACATTGGCGCTATAGCCAAAATCTTTGGCTACCGCATCCAGCACGCGGTTGTACCAGCTCATGCGCGAAGTGGTTTTGCTCCAAGGACGGATGGCGCCCTCAGCCAAAGTCAATTTGGGATTTGGTATGACTAATTCCGGCACAATTTCCAGGCGGGTACCCAAACCCGTGCAGTCCACGCAAGCGCCATGCGGCGAGTTAAACGAAAAGTTGCGAGGATTGAGTTCCGGCAAATTCATGTGCCCTTCGGGACAGGCAAAATTGGATGACAAAAGTATTTCTTCTTTGTCATCTTTGGTTATAATCACCGAATCATTGCCCAAATCCAGTGCTGTTTCGAGTGAATCCGCAACTCTTACCCTATCACCAGAGTCCAGAGCTATGCGGTCCACCACAACTTCTATAGTATGTTTCTTTTTCTTGTCGACATTTAGCTGCAAGGCTTCGGACAAATCCATGATCGTGCCGTCGAATCGCACCCTGGTGTATCCGGTTTTCTTGGCTTCTTCCAGCAAGTGCTTGTGCTCCCCTTTTTGGTCGCGGATCATGGGCGCCATAATCACGATTTTGGTTGATTGGGGCCAGCTCATAATTTGGTCAGCCATTTGGGTCACGGATTGGCCCACGATCTTGCGGCCGCAAACCGGACAGTGAGGAACCCCGACGCGCGCATAAAGCAAGCGAAGATAGTCATAAATTTCCGTCACCGTGCCGACAGTCGAGCGCGGATTGTGCGAAGCTGATTTTTGGTCGATGGAAATCGCAGGAGACAGGCCTTCGATTTTATCCACGTCCGGCTTGTCCATCAATCCCAAAAACTGCCGGGCGTATGCCGAAAGCGACTCAACGTACCGGCGCTGGCCTTCGGCATAAATCGTATCAAAAGCTAAAGACGACTTCCCGGAACCGGACAATCCGGTGATGACCACCAATTTGTCTCTGGGTATATCGACGTCGATATTTTTCAGGTTGTGGACCCGAGCCCCGCGGACCTCAATTTTATCTGCCATATAGTAAGCACTCTTAAGTTTCAAAATTAAATACGAGGAGAGAGCCGTTCCAAATCAATTGGGACGGCAGAATTTAGCCAGGACAGTATATATGAAAAAAATCCCCTTGGCAAGCCGCTAGGCTCGCCAAGGGTTCATTCTAACTTTGTTTGGGCTCATCTTGAGCTTTTTCCGCACCGAACAAATCGTACTTGTCAACTATGTCGTCGACAATTCCGAGTGAGAGCGCTCTGTCCGCATCAATTACTTCATAATGTTTATTGCCCCGAAGTAGCGCTTCAGAGATCTCAGATGGAGGCATCTTCGTCCTGGTCAGATAAATGCGCTCGATTCGTTCCCGCATTTTCTTGCCACTCTCCAGGTACAACTCGAGTGTTTTTTCCCAACCATCCTCGAAGCAGAGATTCAGACGAAGTGTCGGGTAATGGACCAGGAAACTGCTGTGGCGAAGCGAAACACGGCGATTGCAAGCCTGTAAAATGACCGTCGCCGCCGACATGCAATCACCAGCAACAACACCTGTGATGGGAGCTTTCGACATATTGAACATGTCGTAAGTTTCGAGAGCGGCGACGAGATCCCCTCCGCTTGAATCAATTAAAACTTTGATCGGCTCAGTCTCCGAAATGAGATTATGTCTTAGAATTCCTTTCTTCAGCCGAACATTCTGCTCATTGTCGATCGTGCCCGCCACAACCAAGATCCTTTTGCGTTCCTCTACTTCATCCCTGACCTTAGTCCAATTCATAAGTCCTCCTTGAAGGATAGATCAGCTTACAACAAAAAAATCCCCTTGGCAAGACTGGGTCCTGCCAAGGGCAAATCTCACTTTTTACTTAACAAACGGTCTAACAAACCTCTGGAACGGGACGGAATAACGTAGACCAGATTGCCACGTACCACCACAAGATCTAATACACGGAATCTGGTGGCTGGCATCATGAAAGTAATTTCTTGGTTTACTGTCCTCCCTCTGTCTAGATGAATTTCTCTGACGACTTCAATCAGATAAGGATGTTCGGAAGTGAAATGAACCCAAAGTCGACCCCATCCTTCAAGCGTCGAAGCCTGCTTGTCCCAAAAATCAAACGTCTCGGCTGCGACTACTTTGACTTCGTCTCGCTCGGACCAACAAGGGTGAACTCCCTATAACCATGGAAACTCTTTCAGCATCCTCCGTCGTCTCTGCTCGGTCATACCTGAACCCTCCGGTTCTTTGAGGCCATTCCGGCCATCCGGTATTGCCTGCGCTATTGCAGGTGCAAGCATTATAAACAAAAAACCCGCCCCGGCAAGGTCCGTTAGGAATGCGCCAGAGCGGGCGGGTTCTAAGACTAACCATCAAGGGACATCTGCAGACTGTCGCGGCAGCGTTGCGAAACGATGCAACCGACCATGGTGGGCAGAATGCAGAATGCGATCCAAACCGTGGTGTCAATAAAGTTCCAAACAGTCTTCATACTTGCCTCCTTAGACGCCAGGTCTTGGAAAAAGTATAATACTTGCATGCAAAAAGCGCTAGCACAAAAAATTAGCGAGCTCCCGCAGAAACCCGGCGTCTATATGTTCAAAGACGACCGAGGGCTTTTGTTGTATGTCGGCAAAGCCAACAAACTCAAGAATCGCGTCAGTTCGTATTTCCGCAAAGATGCCGGTTACGACCGCCGGATCGAACTCATGATTTCCCAAATCGCAGATGTAGACTATACGGTCGTAAACAATGAGCTCGAAGCTTTGGTGCTGGAAAACAATTTCATCAAGCAGCTCAAGCCAAAATATAATGTACGGCTGCGCGACGACAAAAATTATATTTTTCTTAAAATAAATCTTAAGCAGGAAATTCCGACCATCGAATATGAACGCCAGCGCACGGACAAATCGGCTAAATATTTCGGCCCGTACACCTCGGGCTTGGCGCTGAAAGACACTTTGCGCTTGGTCCGACGCGTGTTTCCCTATTGCGCCAATTCCAAAGTCGGGACCAAACCGTGTTTTTATTACCACATTGGCAAATGCCCGGGAGTCTGCATCGGCAAAATCAGTCTTCAGGACTACCGTGAAAATTACATCAGCAAAATCATGCAATTCCTTGAAGGCAAGCAATCGGTAATCCTAAAAGAGCTGCAAGGGCAGATGAAGCTGCTGGCTGTTCACAAGCAATTTGAAAAAGCCGCCCGCGTCCGCGACCAAATTTATTCGCTCAACCGTGTCATGGAACGCCAAAAACTGGTTTATCCGGCCAAAGTCAACCAAGACGTAATCGGCCTGCGCATCGAAGCTGTGGCTTCCATCAACTTATTCCTAATCCGAGAGGGCAAACTTATCCAAAAAGAAAATTTCATGTTGGAAAACACCAAACAAGCCTCGCCAGAGCAAATTTTAGAAAGTTTTTTAACCAGATATTATCTGGATGCGGCCAACATCCCGAAAGAAATTCTGGTTCCATTCATTATCAACACCGAAGAAGTCGGGAGAATACTGACTGAACGCGGATTCAAATCAAAAATCGTGGTGCCGGCCAAAGGCGAAAAAGTAAAACTTCTCAAGTTGGCGGAAGAAAATGCCAAGCAATATTTGGAAGCCCAGGGCGACAAACATTTACTGGAAGAAGCCCGGCTTTTGTCATCCCTCAAAGAGCTGCAGCGGGTCCTGGGGATGGAAAAGCTTCCGGCTCGGATGGAATGTTTTGACATTTCCAACATTCAAGGCACCAATGCCGTGGGCTCCATGGTGGTATTTGATTTTGCCAAACCAAAAAAAGACGCTTACCGCAAATTTAAAATCAATAAAAAATCCACCCCCGATGACTTTGCCATGATGCGCGAAATGCTGGAGAGACGTTTCAAACACTCACTACAACCTACAAACGACAACCTACAAACTACTTCCTGGCCCCTTCCCGACCTGATTATCATCGATGGCGGCAAAGGACAACTCAATGCAGCGCTTTCAGTGCTCAAACAATACAATCTGCAAATCCCAATTATCGGCCTGGCCAAAAGGCTGGAAGAAATTTTCGTTCCCGGAAGTTCTACTCCCATACTCCTGCAAAAAAATTCCATATCCTTGTTCCTGCTGCAACGTATCCGCGACGAAGCGCACCGATTCGCGGTCACTTACCACCGGAAATTACGATCCAAGTCTTCGATCAAATCTATACTCGACCAAATCCCCGGCATTGGCCCGGCCAAAAAGAAAATTTTACTGCAGCAGTTTGGCTCCCCCTCCTCCCTCAAGTCAGCAAGCCTGACCGAACTTTCCAATGCAGTGGGGCACAAGCTCGCAGAAAAAATAAAAGCGAGCCTTTAGGACGGGTGGCGTGAGTCGGGTACCCCGCTAGCGAGCAACCCATTTTCTCCCAATCAATGAAATCAACGAGACGGGTGCCGTCGCGAAGGGATCCCACAGGCGCGCAGACGACAGTCGAGCACCTTTGGGAAGAGCGACGGCAGGACCCGTCAAATGGATTCAAGCTCGCGCGCAGCGTAAGTGAGCATGTGCTTGGGGTGAATTGTGACAGGATCCGTACCAAGATTGACTTTAATCAATTTTTCTGGCAAAATAATGTAGCTAAATTTATTTTTTCAAATTATGAAAATATCGCAGAGTTTGCTGACTTTCGTCCTCATCATTGTTGATGTGCTCCTCGTCGCTTCGGTTTTGATGCAGCAGCGCGAAGGCGGCCTGTCCACGGTTTTTGGCGGTGAGGGTTCCGTATTCCGCGCCAAGCGTGGCCTGGCCCGAGGACTCCATTATTTCACTGTCGCTTTGGCTGTGATCTTTGTCGGACTCTCAGTGCTCGTCTTGTTCCTCAAATAGTTTGCCCCAAATCATGCCAAACTGGTTTAATCAAGTAAAAAATTTTTTACAGCGGGCATGGCAGGGCTTGCGGATGTTACCGCGCGTTCGATCGCGCCACCTGCCGCAAATTCTTGAAAGCATCACAAAAAAAGATTTTGCAGTTTTCACCGCCACGGCCGCAGCCTTTCTCCTCGCCGGCGGTTTTTTAGTACACGCGTATTTCTTTTCGGGTGAATCGAACATCCCCGATTATGGCGGCGAGCATGTCGAAGGCTTGGTCGGGCAGCCGAGATTTATAAACCCTGTTCTGGCTCCATCTTCCCCAGTGGACCTGGACCTGACGAAACTAATCTATGGCCAACTGCTCAAATTCGATAAAAATATGAATTTGGCCCCGGATTTAGCGCAGGGCCTGCCGGCAATTTCAGCTGACCAAAAAACTTACACCATCCAGCTGCGCCCAGGCCTCAAATGGCAGGACGGCAAACCAATTACCAGCGACGACATCACCTACACCATCCAAACGATCCAAAATCCAAATTTCGACTCGCCTTTGATCTCCAACTGGAATCGCGTGAAAGTGGAGAAAGTCGATGACCTGACGGTACGGGTCACTCTGCATGAGGTTTCCGCCTCGTTTATCACCAACTTCACGCTCGCCATCCTACCCCAACACATTTGGAGCAATCTTAGTGCTAGTAATTTCCGGCTTTCGGACTTAAACCTGAGCCCAATCGGTTCCGGGCCGTATATGATCCGAGAAATTAGGAAAACTCCAGACGGCACCATCAAATCGATTACCCTCAAAGCCAATAACCAATACTACAGCAGCTCGCCCTTTATTACTTATTTCACTTTCAAATTCTACCCGGACACGGATGCCCTAATCCAGGCTTACCAATCCAAAGATATTCAAAGCTTGGGTTTCCTCCCGTTTGACAAAAAAATGTTTTTGGAAAATTCAGACAGGCAAAATCAGTACCGGATCAGCCTGCCCCAATACCAAGCCGTATTTTTTAACCTCCCAAAAAATCCAATTCTGTCCCAAAAAGCCGTGCGCCAAGCTTTATGGCTAGCCACTGACCGGCAGCCGATCATAAACGATGTGTTTTTGGGGTTAGCAGAACCTGATTACGGGCCGATCATAAAAGGAAACCTGGGTTACGATCCGTCCCTGGAGCAAGCAACACATTTCAATTTGGATGAAGCCGGCAGTATTCTCGACAAAGCCGGCTGGCAGCTTGATCCCGCAAGCAACCAGCGATACAGGATGCTCAAACAGGGCAAAAACCAAGTTCGGCAAAATTTGGAATTCAATTTAGCGACAAACGCCATGCCCCTGAACGTCAAAACCGCCCAAATCATCCAAGGCCAGTGGGCCAAGGTCGGGGCCACAGTCCATTTGGTAGTAGTTTCTGCCCAGGATTTGGACAATCAATATATTCGGCCGCGGAATTTTGACGCTTTAGTGTTTTCGGAAAACACCGGGGCTGATCCAGATCCTTTCCCTTTCTGGCATTCGTCGCAAGCCCATGACCCAGGACTCAACCTTTCGGGTTTTTCCAATCCTACCGTGGACAAATTACTCACCGAAGCGCGCCGGACCAATGACACAAATGTCCGAAGCAAGGATTACCAGCAATTCCAAGCTATAATTACCCAAGAAATTCCGGCGATTTTCCTGGACAGCGCGATTTACTTGTATAGCTTGCCTAAAAAAGAGCATGGGTTTGATCTCGATACCATAATATATCCGCAGGAGCGCTTCTTAGATGTGAGCCACTGGTACATTGATACGAAACGGAGATAAAAGTACTGTGTTCTGAGTACTAAGTACTGAGTATAAAAACCGGCCTGCAGCCGGTTAAATTTTAAATCAAATTTCCTATTTTGGTGGACACCCTGCGAAATTCTTTAAACCAGATCGAGGATTGGATTATGCAAAGTTACGGAATGATAAAATCTATTGAAACATAAACAAAGACAGCACTATCGCCTATAGCTATAACACATGAGAGTGTTTAAACGGCGTCAGCCACCTCGAATTGACATTATAATGCTCAGCTGTTAAAATTTTCTTAACAGTTAACACTGTGTAGCTTCACAAACATGGTTTGGTCGCCATTATCAGCAGTACACCCGACACTAAACTTGTGTCTGAAGGTTGGCGTAAGGTTTTTTCCAAAAGACCATGCGCCGCAAGGCGTATTCCCCAAAAGGGTTTACTGCCCTTACGCCCGCCTTCTGGTACAAGTTTTTTTGATACCGATAAATTTAAGGTAGTAAATCCGTCGTTGAGTGGGACGGTAAACCTACCCGCCAAAAATTTATTTAGTAGGTATGGGAAGTTCCAATGGAACAACCAACATATCGAAGGTACAGGAATCCCTTAAATGGGCAGCTTGTATCGGTCGAGGAATTTCGAGAAAATCCCTCGATATACCTTATTGAAATATATAGGGTAAACAAAAAACTGAGCAATTAACTCAGTTCCAGGCACGGACCCTCATGCTATATGTATGAGGGTTTTTGTTTTATTAAGAACAGATCTTACCCTCTTCTTTAGTAAGAGGTATTGTAAAAGCTAGTCGGGAACGCGAAGCAACAGTGTAATATTTATTTTGTTTTCAGTCAATGTATGTCTTCTGGTCTAATTATCCTATTTTTTAAATCTTATTGTCAAAACGGTTATGCACAGTCTCTGCCATGGTCTATCTATAATCTTGAAGTTTAAAATTGATAGAATATAGTTTGATTTGGACCTTGTCTGATATTTCACCAAGAGCATACTCCAGCTTTGGATCTTTATCACCGACTATAATTAATCCGAGTACAGTCTGATTGTTTTTCAATAAATTATTTCTAACCCAACCCATATATCTCAAAACCTGGCCTATAACCTCATCATTTTTCCTGCCCTTTTTGAGTTCAATCACAACAAAATTGTCATCTTTATCCTGAGCGAGAATATCTATATATCCAACTTCCTCGGTAAAATACTGCTGACCTGTATTACCATCTTTATCTACAAATAATTTTAATTTTTCTCCAAAATCTATTTTGTCCCAATTATCTACAATAAACTCTTCAAGGTACTTTTCCAGTGCAAACGCCATTTCACTTTCAACTTCAGAGATTATCTGAACTTTGTCAGGTACAGCGCCCATCACAGTCATAAAATCGCGTTCCGAGATTTTACTTGAGCCTCCCTGGGCAGGCCTCCATTGCAAGCTTATAAATGATTGCCGTGGCTTTGGTTCATCAAATACGATTATATCCTCAAGATCAATCCTAAGCATATCTTTATCCAAGAACCAAGAATCGGATTGATGGGCTTCGTCAGTATATGCACCAGATTTTAACGTCGCTGCACCTAAGAAAACCTGATTGTTAAGGCCAGTTAAATAAAATAGTACCTTATCTCCTGGCTGAATAGCCTTCCTATTCGCCGTGTGCTGACCAAAACCCCACACCAGTTTGCTTTTAACCAGATCGTTAAAAATCTCTATACCCGTTTTTTGAATACCATATCTAGATTGGTCTGAAACGTGGAAGACAAAATAGTTCATATACTTATCTTAGTTGTATTTTCTTATTGTGCTATGAGGATATAAAAGCATTTTAACATTTATTTAATCTTCATATTTCTTCTATCAATTCTCGCGTTGTTTTGATTTGCTTCCCGTTTGGTAAAGTCAATATCGTCACAATCCTACTTACAAGATCAGTTGGCTCTAATCTGTTATCTTCAACCCTAATCTCTCCACTCTTACCATCTATTATGATATGTGCTTTTTCACCACTACCGTCTTTAGGACCTACTAAAATATGCTGGTCTTCACCATTGGACCTTGATTCGACAAAGAGATTTTCCGTTTCCAGGCGTTTTTTAATAGTTTTTTCTGCTTCATGTTGTTGCAGCAATTCCAGAAAAGGTTCAATTTTGCTCCATGGGTTTTCAGTTGAGTAGCCCTGCATATCTGACCACCATGTTTGAAAACGACGACCTGTCAACAACTTCCTGAATCTTAGAAATGGTATAGAATCGGGAACCAACGTCTCTTCTAAATGTTTAATCAACGAACCTTGTAATCGCTCAGCTTCGACAGTAGGCAATAAATTTTCTTTCAATGCTTGTTCCTTTTTCCAAAGCTCTTTTAAGACATCTTTACTCCCCTCGGACTCCACTGGTTGATGTTCGTGCAAATCCGCAAGTAATCCAGTTAGGATTTTATGCCGATTCTCTAATTCTGTTAGGTACTGTTGATGATTATAGCCATCGTCGATATATGAAAAGGAGATAGTTGTCTGTTGCGAAAAGAGTTTTAATGAATCAGGACCAAAGATATCATTTACTAAGCGCTCGGTCGCCGATTTCCAGAGTTGAAATTCAGGCCCCCACTCTTTGAGGGTTTTAAGTTGTTCTATTTCCGCAATTTTAGACTTGAGTTTAGTGAGCTTCTCGTCCATATAAAATCTAGTTATGATTTTCTATCTTGTTCTGCTTGCCTTGCCGAGTACTCAATTTCAAGCATTGTACTGTATCCTTCAGGATCATTAACTTTCATCCATCGCTTATGTTTTTCTTCCTCTGTAGTATTTATTTCTAGTTCCAAGTCCTTAATTCGGTCCGATAGACTTTTAGTCCGCTCATCGATAAAAACATCAAGGCCATAAAAAAGCGCAAAGCATCCCATTATGAACAAGGCGACTCCCCATGCTTTACTTGTGTTCCATGCAACATTTACTAATACAAGACCCACAAGTATAAAGATTTCACTTAGCCAAGACATCGTTGTAAATATAATGCTTAATTGACGCCGTTATTATACGAATTAGTTACATGTAGGTCAAAAAAGGGGAAATCATGTCTCTTAACTGCCCACGGAACGGCTCAAGGGTTTACATTTGTTTACATACAAAATCTGTCGAAA
>CAZOKE010000003.1:0-49973 GCA_964580495.1 uncultured Candidatus Saccharibacteria bacterium | reverse complement strand
GAATTTTATCAAAATAAGTTTAGCCCTATATCAGGCAAGAAAAATAGGATTAGTATTTTAGCTGCGCCAGAGCAAACGACTTTGAAAAAGATAGCGATTGAGTCGCCTGAACCTGCCAAAGATGTGATTTTAGAAAAACCAAAGCAGGAGTCTTCATCTGTATCTCCTAATTTGGAAATTCGGACGCAGGTTAAACCTGAACCCATCAAAATAAATGTCGGCGATATAAAGTTGGACAAAACTCCTCCTGTAGAAAAATCGATTGCGGCGATTCCAGAAATCAAAATTACCAGAGAAGAAAAAGAAACCCGGGAAAAGTTGGAATTGACCAAGAAAAGAATCAAAGGATTTATCCGAAGCATTACCAATTATGACGAGCCGGCAAGGAACAGAGTCGAAAATGAGCTGAACGCACTTTATGGAGAATTGAAAAAACTAAATTCCAGCAATTCCATTGCGCAGCAGGAAATGGCGGTCACAATGCGCAGGCTAGGTTTCCGGCCTGATGACTGGAAGGAAGCCCAAGGCGGAAAGATTGAAGTTAGAAAGATTGATAATGCCAAAAACGGTACACGAAAAGAACGTAAAGTAACTTCCGAACCCCAGAAGAGTAAGCCAAATTCACAACCGGGAACAGTTTTAAATTTACATTAAAATAATTAATATGGACCAAAACGAATCAATTCACAATCCGGAAAATGCGTTTGAAGCGCCAATGAACCCGGACATGCTCAGCGCCGCGGAATTTTTGAAGCATCAGCAGGAACAGGGCAAGAGCCGGGAAACGGCAAAAATTAATAGAAATGATGTCGGAGTCACTAAAGCCGCAGCTGAAATGTTTGCAGAGGCCAAAAATGCTTACAAACTAGATTCGGAATCCAATGCTCCGACCGGGTTAAATCTGGAACAACAGCGGGCTGTGCTCAACAATCTTTTGGATTCGGCAGCCAAAACTATCGATCATCCCGACCTGATGGAACCAAACGATATGATTGAAAAAATACTCAAGCCGGCAATTGAGGGCGAATAAATCCAGCACCTTCCTGTTGGATTATTCTACATAGCAGCACAATTATTAAGATAATTCCAGCTTCACAGGGAAGGTGCTGGATAAATTTTAGGACAGCAAGAACAAAACTATGGGATTGAGCGGGTTTACCTTAATTTTTTTCTGGATCATACTAATCGCCATTTTGGGATTGGTCGGTTTGATGCTGTATTTTTTGTTTTTTGACCACCTCCGGAAGAAGACTTGGGCACCAAGAATTTTGAATTCCGTGTTTCTGGAAGTGACTGTGCCCAAAGAAAATGCCGAGGCGGACAAAGAAGCCCAAAAAGAGGAAAAAGATATAATTGCCATTGCCGAACAGTTCTTCACTACAATTGCGCACGTCGAAAATACGCACGACCTCCAGCATTTCCTCAATATCAACGATTACATCTCTTTTGAAATTGCCGCGGTGGGCAAAAAGATTTCTTTTTACATCAATGTCCCAAAGAATTTGCAGCCTTTGATAGAAAAACAGCTCCACGCGCAATACCCTAAAGCGCAGATCGAACAGGTCAAACCTTACAATATTTTCCATAAGGGCGCGTCCACGGCCGCAGCTGAATTGTCATTGCAAAAACAATATATTTATCCGTATCGGACTTACAAACAAATGGAAACTGACCCTTTGAACGCGCTGACAAATAGTTTATCTAAGTTGTCGGAAGACGAAGGCGCGGCAATCCAGCTGATTATCTCGCCGGCCGGCACCAGCTGGCAGCACAAGCCGCGCAAATTGGCTTTGGAAATCCAGCAGGGCAAAAACCCGACCGCGGTCACGGCTTCCAAATCGCAAAAAGCGCTCACGGCTTCCGGGAAATTCGTTGGTGAAATTTTTGACGCCGCTTTCAAGACCCAGAAAAAAGACCCGAACAAATTTGACCCCACAGGTTATGACAAACCCATAAACCTGACTCCAATGCAGCAGGAGATCGTGAAAAAATTTGAAGAAAAAGCTTCGCGCACCGGGTACAAATTCAATTTGCGCGTGGTGACTTCTGCAAATGACCCAGCTTCTGCCGATGTGCACCTCAAAAACATCGTTTCGTCGTTCATGCAATATACCATGCCGCCTTTCAATGGCTTCAAGGTCAAAAGCCAAAAAGCCAAGCGGATCGTCACCGATTATGTTTTTCGCGTTTTCCGCGACACCAAAGCGATTTTGAACACAGAAGAGATTGCCAGTGTCTGGCATTTGCCAACCAGATTTACCGAGACGCCGAATATCAAATGGCTTACGGCTAAAAAAGCGCCGCCGCCGCAAAACCTTCCGAGTTCCGGTTTGCTGCTTGGTGAGAGCCATTATCGCGGCGAGGTCGTCAAAATTTATCAGGACCGCGATGACCGCCGCCGGCACAGCTACATCATCGGCCGCACCGGGACCGGCAAGACCGAGCTTATGAAAAACATGGCTATCCAAGACATCCGCAATGGCGAAGGGGTGTGCGTTGTGGATCCTCACGGCGATTTTGTGGAAGATGTGCTCCAGTACATCCCCAAGGAGCGCATGTCGGACGTGATTTTGTTTGAGCCTTTTGACACCCAGCGGCCGGTTGGCTTGAACATGCTCGAAGTCAAAGACGATTCGCAGAAAGATTTTGTAATCCAGGAAATGATTTCGATTTTCTACAAGCTTTTCCCGCCGGAAATGATCGGGCCGATGTTCGAACACAACATGCGAAATGTCATGCTGACTTTGATGGAAGACAAACAATTCCCGGGAACTATTGCGGATATTCCAAGGATGTTTACGGACACCGATTTCCAAAAATACAAAGTTTCGAAAGTCAAAGACCCTATCGTGCGCAGTTTCTGGGAAAAAGAAATGGCCAAAACTTCAGATTTCCACAAATCAGAAATGTTGGGCTACTTAATTTCGAAAGTCGGCAGATTTGTGGAAAACGAAATGATGCGCAACATTATTGGACAGGCACATTCGTCATTTGATTTCCGCGATGTCATGGATAAGGGCAAAATTTTGCTCATTAACCTTTCCAAAGGCAAAACAGGAGAAGTCAATGCCAAACTATTGGGCTTGATCATCGTTTCCAAGCTCCAAATGGCTGCGCTGTCGCGAGCCGATATTCCTGAAGACCAGCGGCGAGACTTTTATCTCTATGTCGATGAGTTCCAAAATTTCGTTACCGACAGTTTTGCTACTATTTTGTCCGAAGCCCGAAAATATAAGCTGAATCTTATAATTGCGCACCAGTTTATCTCGCAATTGGCGCAAGAAAAAGAAGGTTCGTCCGGCCTCGATACCCGCATGCGTGATGCGGTGTTTGGCAATGCCGGCACCATGATGTGTTTCCGCATCGGCGTGGAGGACGCCGAGACTATGGCCAAGGAATTTGCGCCGGTGTTCAATGAATTTGACGTCATCAACATTGAACGATTCAATGCCTGTGTTAAACTTATGATTCATGGTACGGCATCGCGGCCTTTCAACATGCAGACTTATCCCAAACCCGCAGGAGCACAGCCGCAATTAGCGCAGATTATCCGAAATATGTCCAGACTTAATTTCGGCCGGGCAAAAGTGGATATAGAAAAAGATATTTTGGAGCGCACCAAACTAGGAGCACCTGCCAAATCCGGCCCCCCAACTGTGGAGAGAACATTATAAGAGTACTGAGTAAAAAGTTCTGAGTACTGAGTCGTTAAAACCACTTAGACCCCAGTACTCAGTACACAGTACTTAGTACAAATTTTTTATGTATCAACCTTCTGACTCAAAAGACAACGCCCTGCATTTACTCTGCCTTTTTTTGGCGGAGGAAATGCGCATGCACATGATTTCGCTTGGCGCGGCAAAAGAAATTGCCAGGAGTGTAATTGCCAACGCAAATTTGATAGACAACGAAGAGCATATGCTTCGGTTCGTAGCCGAAATTTCCAAGGACTATCCGCAGCTCAAAAGATTTGAACAAAAGCTTGCGATCTACATTGAACGGCAGGGCAAATCGGACTCCGAGAAGCTTGTGGCCAAATTCGTGGAGAGCATCGTGAGCAGCGACCAGAATTTGGCTATGTCCATACTTGACGATGCCATAAATTCGGATAATAGTTTAGATGAATTAAAAGCCAAATACCCGCAGTTCGCGAAGTTTTTGGAAGAAAATAAATAATATGGAATCCAAAGAAAGCCAGGAATATAACGAAGCGGCAGAAACAAACGTTGAATACAGCGAAGAGCTGATGCTGGAAATGGCAGCGCTTTTGGAAAGCGAAATCAAGCCAATGAAAAGGTTTGAAGCCTTAGCGAAATAATTTGCGCTTTGAAGCGCAAATTTGCTATAATTAAATTACTAAAAATCAGTTATTTTAGAAACAAACAGATAAATTAAATTTAGGGGTTTTCTATATTGACACCCTGTGGATAAATAGGTAAACTATTCAGGTATTGCTTGAGTTTTTGGAAGAAAATCAAGATTTAACGGTATTATAGTAAGTTAGCAACGACGTGTTTAGAAACCGAAATTAAGAAAAAGACTAACGAATTATGGATAATACAACCAACCTAGCCTTAATTGCGCAGATGATCGAATCTGCGGAAAAAAACATCCAGTCCGCAAAACAGCTTTTGCGGGATATTATGGGCGGCCGGGTGAGCTCGGTGGATCCTACTGAATTGTCGCGCAAGGCCCAAGTTTTGAGCGTGGCCGAAGGCGGCAAGATTATTGAAGGCATTTTTGACGGCCAAAACATGATCGGCCCTGACGGCAAACAATATCCCGTGCCTGCCAACTACGCATCCAAGAGCAAACTCGTGGAAGGCGACGTCCTCAAATTGACCATTGCCGATGACGGCTCATTTATTTACAAGCAAATCGGACCGATTGAGCGCCGGAAAGTTTTGGGCATGCTGACCCAGGATGAAAAGGGCGAGTATAAAGTAATAGCCGAAGGTAAAAGTTATAAAGTTTTGCTGGCCAGCTTGACATACTTCAAAGCCGAACCGGGCGATGAAGTCACGGTTGTGTTGCCCAAAGACAAGGAAGCGGTTTGGGGCGCGGTGGAAAATGTTATCAAAGCAGGTAGCGGCGGTGTGGCCCAAACCCCAAGTCCGTCCAAAAGCTCAGACGAAACAGAATTAGAAGAACTATAATTTTAATGGCATTAGTCGAGACGGTTGAAAAAAAATACGGCTACCTGATTGGTCAGTTCCTAAGATTCGTGGTGGTTGGCATCATCAACACAGCAATCAACTTTGCTGTGTTAAATTTGCTTTCATTTATTTTTCACATCAACAAGGGCGAAAAAGTAATTTGGATCACTATGGCCGCTTTTGTCGTGGCCACCACAAACAGCTATTTCATGAATAAGCACTGGGCTTTTCATGACAAAAATAGCGCTGAAGGCGGGCGCAAGCCGACTTTATTTTTGGTTGTCAGCATCATCGGGCTGCTCATAAATTCCGGGATTGTGTATGTGATTACGAACCATGTGAATCCCATGTTTGGGATATCCGCCCAGCTTTGGCTCAATGTCGCGGCCGTGGTCGCGACAGGCGTGAGTTTGATTTGGAACTTCATCGGATATAAGCTGTTCGTCTTTAAAAACTAGATTTTTATCAATTTTTTCTGGAAGCCTAACAGGGCTTTTTTATTTGTGTAAATTCGTGCTAAAATAAAGAGCCAAAACTTATGTCCAATCTTGTACTTTATCGCAAATACAGGCCCTTGAATTTTGCCGACGTGGTTAACCAGGAGCACATCAAAACCACGCTCAAAAATTCCGTGACCAGCGGGCGAATTGGGCATGCCTACCTTTTCACCGGACCTCGCGGAGTAGGCAAGACCACTTTGGCGCGAATTTATGCACGGTCTGTGAATTGCCCAAACCGCAAGGACGGGGAGCCGTGCAATTCCTGTGATTTGTGCAAAGAGTTTTTGGCCGGAACCTCGCTGGATATATTGGAAATCGATGCTGCCTCGCACACCGGCGTCGACAACATCCGTGAACTTATCGAACACCTGCAATTCGCTCCGACCCGGGCAACTTATAAAGTCATAATTATCGACGAAGTCCACATGCTGTCCAAAGGCGCTTTCAATGCTTTGCTCAAAACCCTGGAAGAGCCGCCGGCACATGCAATTTTTGTTTTGGCCACCACAGAAATCCAAAAAGTCCCGGCAACAATAGTTTCACGCACCCAAAGATTTGATTTTAAAAAAGCCTCAATTGCAGATTTGGTGCAGCGGCTGGGTTTTGTCTGCAAAGACAACAATATCGAAGCTACGCCAGAAGCTTTGGTGACTATAGCTGCTGCGGCTGACGGAAGCTTCCGCGACGGTTTGTCTTTGCTGGACCAGGTTTTCAACTATACATCCGATAAACTTGAAGCTGACCTGGTGGAGGATGTCCTCGGCCTGACCAGCCTGAAAACCACCCATGATTTTTTGGATTTGATTTTGGAAGGCAAAAGCAAAGACGCCGTGGATTTTATTTCCAAATTGCTTTATGACGGCAAAGATCTTTATCAATTCCAAAAAGACTTTTTGGAATACTTGCGCAAAGTTTTGATAATCAAAGTCGGAGCCAAGACTTCATTCGGTTTTTCTTCTGAAATGGAGCGAGAAATGGGAGAACTCGCGGCCAAAACCGATCTGGCGAAATTAATCCGTATTACGGAAATTTTCCAAAAAGCTGGAAGCGAGATCAAATGGTCGAGCATCCAAAGTTTGCCGTTGGAGCTAGCAGCTGTCGAAGCGGCTTCGATTGCGGGCTCTAAATCCGCACCTGTCATCCTGAATGAAGTGAAGGATCTGAAAACTGATCAAACTGCAGATTCTTCGCCTGCGGCTCAGAATGACAATGATGGTTTGCAAAATGTTTTATCGCATTGGCCCCAAATTCTGGAAAAACTGAAAGATTATAACCACTCACTCATACCAAGCCTAAAATTAGCCAAACCTGTCGCAGTCCAAGGCCGCGACCTGCTGGTAACTTTCCCCTATAAATTCCATAAAGATGCGGTGGAACAGCGAAAGAATAAAATAGTAGTGGACCAGGTGATTGAAGAAGTCACAGGCCAAAAGCTTATGATAAAACCGATTTTGGAAAAAGATTGGGGAGAGCCGGTTTCGGAAAATCAAACCGATAATAGCAAACCATCTGACCCAGACCAAAACCTCATGGAGTCCGCCCTTAAGATTATGGGAGGTGAGATAGAGTAGTAGTAACGAGTAATTAGAAAAACCCCGATGCGGGGTTTTTTTGTTTAATATATTTGGCTGGGGAGAAAAGATTTTCACCCCGCACCAATTTGATCAAATTATGATTCAGTTGGCTGGGGAGGAAGGATTCGAACCTTCGAATGCCGCCTCCAAAGGGCGGTGCCTTACCACTTGGCGACTCCCCAACCAGCTGAGCGTAATTTGAAATTGGTGCGGGGCGTGTCTTCGAATGCCGCCTCCAAAGGGCGGTGCCATACCACTTGGCGACTCCCCATCAATTATTTGTAAATTCGGTAAAGCTTAATAAATATACCAGATTTTTGGCACATTTTCAACAGTCCGACTTTGGTTAGAAAGGCCATTTTTATTATGCTATAATCAATTTACAAACAAAAATGAAATATTTTCACAGCCTATATCTGAAACACAAAAAGTTCTGGAACCACCAGCGCGGGATTTTTTTGCTGGAAGCGCTGCTCATGTTTGTTTTGGCATTGATGGTCCAGAAGTTTGCGGACATGTATACCAGCAAGGTGGTCGGCATTCCGGTAGGCGATCTGATCTTGAGCCATTTGCCGACTATTGATATCGATTTTCTGATTGTCCAAGGGGCGCTAGTGCTGACCTTGATCGTGCTTCTGCTGCTGATTACGCGCCCACGCTACATAACTTTCACCGCCAAGGCGTTTGCTATTTTTATAATAGTCCGATCAGCCTCTATTTGCTTGACGCACTTGGGCCAGGACCCGAAAATGCTGGCTCACGACGTAAACAGCATCGGCTACGGCATTTACAATGTTCTCTATAATTCCAAAAATGACTTTTTCTTTTCCGGTCACACCGGCACACCATTCCTCATGGCATTGATTTTTTGGAAAGATAAATTCTGGCGCGATCTGTTTATTTTGATCAGTATAACTTTTGCCATCGCTGTGCTTTTGGCGCACGTGCATTATTCCATAGATGTGTTTGCCGCTCCATTCATGACTTACAGCATATTTGCAATTTCCAAACATTTATTCCCTCATGATTACGAATTAATAAAAAGAAAATCATGACAGAAGAAAATATTCCGCAGCCGACTCAACCGGCTGAACCGGCATTGCCTGAGCCGGAAACCCAACAGGCCCAAACAGACCCTCAAACACCCGCCCCAGCCGAGGCGCGCGAGCAGATCCAATCCGGTTTAAGCACAAAATCTTTGGCAGTTTTGGTGATTTTGGCTCTAATGGGCGCTGCGGGTTATGGCGGACTGACATATTGGCAGAAGCAGCAGAACCAATACAACTCGATAATCGCTGGCTTGCAGAAGCAAGTTGGGGATTTGCAGAAGAGTGTTGCTTCGGACCAAAAAGCTCAGCAAGCCGCCTCGGCCCAGATCGACCATTTGCAGGAAATTCATGCCAAGTCTCAGGACCAAATCCTGACGGATGCGGTGGGGGCGGTAACGCCTTCCGTAGTCTCGATAGTGATTTCGAAAGATGTGCCGCAGCTGTCCGTGGTTTACGAAAACCCGTTTGGCAATGACCCGTTTTTCCAGAACCTCGGCATCCAGGTTCCCGTGTACCAGCAGAACGGCGTGCAGCGCCAAAAAATCGGCGCTGGAAGCGGGTTTATCATCAGTTCCGACGGCTATATCCTTACGAACAAGCACGTGGTGTTTGACGACGCGGCTGACTACACGGTTTTGCTTTCCAACGGCAAACAGAAAACCGCAAAAGTGATTTACAAAGACCCGACCAATGATATTGCGATAGTAAAGATCGACGGCACCGGGTACCAGAAAGTTACTTTTGGCGATTCGTCGGCTCTGAAGCTGGGCCAGACTGTGATTGCCATAGGCAACGCATTAGGGGAATACAATAATTCCGTTTCCGTGGGGATTATTTCCGGTTTAAACCGCAGCATCCAGGCGTCGGGCGAAACTGGGACCGAAGAGTTGGACGGAGTTTTGCAAACCGATGCCGCGATCAATCCTGGAAACTCGGGAGGGCCGCTTGCCGACTTAAACGGCAACGTCGTGGGCATCAACGTCGCAACCGTGCAAGGCTCGAGCAATATCAGTTTTTCCATCCCGATCAATACCGTGAAAGCGATTATAAAAACAGTTTTGAATAAATAGTATGAACGAAGATGAGTTAGCCAAACAACTCAAAAAATTCCAGGAACTGGGCAAAGGCAACAAAGATATCGACGTTGCGGCTTTGAGTTTGGCAGCGCTGCAGGGCTATGAAAAAAATTTGTTGCCCGCCAAGCAAAAGCGCTGGGGTTATTTGGTGTCCTTGGCTGTGCCGCCATTCGGGCTTATATACGCTTTCCGATTTTATTTTTCGGGGAAAGAAGACGGAGAAGAAGCGGCACTGCTGTGCGTGGTGCTAACTTGCGTTTCGATTATATTGTTTGTTTTGCTTGGGAAACTAATGCTTTCCAGCGGCGGGATTACTCCTAGCCAAATTCAGCAGATCAAGCCTTCAGACGTCCAGCAACTCTACCAATAGCAAACTTCAGCTCCGATATCTCGGAGCTTTTTTGTTTTGATTGGTCCGTTGTCAAAAATTGAGAGCAGTATTAGAATAGATTATATGACCGAACCACTTTTCTTTCCACAATTCCGAAGCCAGACATACGGATTATTGGATTTCGACCAAACCATTGAGAAACTTCTAGAATATATGGGAGTAGCTCCGGGGCTGGATTATGAACTGATCATTGGGACTGATTCGCTTTTGAGTGCGGGAGCCAAGGCCGAATTTGTTTCCGCAATCGTGGTTCACCGCAAGAACAAAGGCGGAATTTATTTTTGGTCCAAGCGCACTGAAGTCGGAATGCATACGCTGCGGCAAAGGATTTTCCAGGAAGCTTTATTTTCGCTTAAGCTTGCCGAGCAGCTGATCGAGCGGCTGAAACAGCAAAACATTACGGATTATAACCTGACGATTCATGTTGATGTCGGCCCAAATGGCGAGACCAAAAAAATGATCCACGAGATCGTCGGAATGATCAAAGGTTCCGGTTTTGCCGTTAAGACTAAGCCGGATTCTTATGGCGCCTCATCTGTGGCGGATAGGCACACTTGAAATCTAAAAAATAAAAGTTTAAAAGTAAAAAGAGAGAAAGAAATCAATGTCTGGAAAACCGGGCGTTTTTTTGTTTTAAGACACAAATTTTCTTATCCACTTGTTTGTACTAATCATCAATGATCGTTGTATTCTCATCCAAATGTTTAGTTAAATAGTCGATTGAGATAATGCAAAATAAGGATAATATACAAGCATGGCCCGTAATATTTTTTAGATATCAGATGGGATGCAAGGCCCGATAAGTTTATCGGCAGGTAATTTATTTACGGGCCATCAATTATTAAAATACACATCATGGATCAAATCAGAGAATTTTTTTACTGGACCGTAAGCATAGCCGCAATCCTGTTTGGGTTGTTCCTGATTGTGGCGATTGTGGCCGTGTTGAACATCCGCCGCATGGCAAAGCGCAATATGGAACGGATGCGCATGCAAATGGAGGACATGGGCCGGACTTGGAGAAACCTGGCTTTCTCGAGAACAATAATTAGAATATTAAAAATGATTTTCTAAACTTATGTATTTATACCGACGCAGACAAAATTATTTTGGCACAGGCGTTCTGGCGTTTATAGCCGGAGCGGCAGTTTGGGCTTTGATCGGGCCAAAAGTTAAAGAAAAAATCCAGGAAAATTCCGATTTCCAGGACATGAAACGCGATGTGATGAACAAAATCCGCGGCATGGGCGATGTGACTCGGGAAAAATATGATTCGGTGGTGGATGAAGTTGCGGCAAATTACGGCAAATTGCGGGGAATATCTCAAAACGAATTGCGGGATTTAGCGGCTGATCTCAAATTCCACTGGTATCGGATCAAAGACGCCTGGAATCGGGAATCATAAATTTTGAATTCATCAGTTTAGAATTTATAAAATTAATTTTCGAAAGGGGTGATAAAAATGAGTGTCATTGCATGGATTATATTGGGAGGCATTGCGGGATGGATAGCGAGCATTATCATGGGTACGGACGCGGCGATGGGCATACCTGCAAACATCATTGTTGGGATTGTCGGGGCATTGTTGGGAGGATGGATTATGACTCTGTTTGGTGGTCCCAGTGTCACCGGCTTCAACATCTCAAGCTTGATTGTGGCCATTATCGGCGCCATCGTTCTGCTTTGGATTGTGCGTGCGTTCCGCTCTCCGATTTCTCGGGGATACTGATATTAATTAAACCCGCTATGCGGGAAAAGGAGTAAATTATGGCAGTCTACACCACTCCTACGGAAACTCATGAGCATTATGTGGAGCGCGATACCGGATCGGGTGCCGGGATTTGGGCAATCATTGCCGTACTCATCGTATTGTTTGCTTTGCTGTTCTTTGGCTCAAGCATCTTTGGGCGAAGAGGCTCTGTGAATACAAACACCGGCAGCTCAACGCCTTCGGTGCAAAGTCCGGGTACTGGCTCAAGTTCAAGTAGCACCGGGGGAGCATCCGGTTCAGCCTCAGGCTCAGCATCGGGAAGTATAACTAAATAATTTTGCGTAGGTGGAAGTATTGTAAAAAACCCCGTCTGCATGACGGGGTTTTTGGTTAGATTGCTTCGTAAGCTTGCGCTCCTCGCAAATGCAATTTTATTTTGACGGGGTCTGTCTTTGGAATTAGGCTCCAATTATGCTTCTCACTTTCTGTTCGATCACGGGCTTGGGAGCTGCTCCGACTATTTCGCCGATAACCTTTCCGTTTTTGAAGATTTTCAGCGAAGGAATGGAAAAAATTTGGTATTCTTGCGTAGTCCGAGGATTTTCATCGACGTTGATTTTGCCGACTTTGAGCTGGTCTTTCATTTCTTCGGCGATTTGGGATACTGCCGGCGAAACCATTTTGCAAGGTCCGCACCATTCCGCCCAAAAATCCACCAAAAAAGGTTTGTCCGAGTTTAGGACTTCGTTTTTGAAATTATTATCGTTAAGAGTCACTTCCATTTGGGTAGCATCCTTTCTTAAATTGCCGCAATTAATTAACCGCCAAATAAATCCAGCACCTTGCAGGGAGGTGCTGGATAAATATACCTCTAAAGCCGGCCAGTGTCAAAGCAAATTGTTTTCGAGCAATAAAGCTTGATCCCTAGCCCTAGAAAAAATTATCAACAAAAATTTTTTTGTGCCAAAATATCTGTCAATTGCTACCCGTTTTGTCGGAAATGCAATTATCTAGTAAACTTATAAGGCTTTTAGAAGGGAGTTAAACATCTGAGAAATCAAATAATTTTAATTTTAGCGGGTTTAGGCTTGTTGGCGGTCGTGGTGCTGCCGCATCGCACCAAGATCCATACCCAACAACCGGAAGTTTCCGCTGTTACGGTCCAGCACCAAATTCCCGAACAGACAGCGCCTAAAGTCCCCAGAAAAATTACTGCAGCCGACGAGCAGATTGTGCAATTGCAGGCCAAATCAGCTTTGGCTTTGGATCTAAACACCGGCACAGATCTTTATGCGGTTAATATCCAAGAAAGATTGCCGATTGCCAGCTTAACCAAACTGATGACAGCTATGGTCGTGGCGGATAAGGTCAACAAAGATTTGTTGGTAACCATCATGCCTGAGGATGTAAATGTTGTGGGTTCGAAAATGGATTTGGTTGCTGGGGAAAAAATTACAGTGGAAAATCTTTTATATGGATTGCTCATTCCATCCAGCAATGACGCGGCTCAAGCTTTGGCGAGGTTTGTCGGAGGCAGCCAAGATAATTTTGTGGCCATGATGAACGACAAGGCGCAAGAGCTTGGATTGACTAGCACACATTTTTCCAACCCCGTGGGCTTGGACAGCCCGGATAATTATTCTACGGCGCTGGATCTGGCAAACGAGACCAAAGAATTCATGAAATACTCTCTGCTGGCAAAAATTGTGGATACCAAGGAAATGATTGTTTCCTCGGCGGATGGTAAAATTGTGCATAATCTTAAGACATCAAATAAATTATTGCTGGAAAACCCGGAAGTTGTGGGAGTAAAAACCGGCTTTACTTCCGAAGCGCAAGGAAACCTGATTCTCAAACTTAAACATGGCGATGCCGAGATCCTGACTGTGGTCCTAAATTCCGCAGACCGCGAAGGCGACAGCCAAAAATTGCTGGATTGGATAACCCAAAATTATACCTGGAATTGATTTTGGTAATATAAAGCAATTTGTGGTATAATTAGCTGGCAAACTTAATCAAAAGAAACAAAAACTCCCAATAAAACTATGGATTTGATTTCCACCATAATAAAAATTTTCAGCCTTGCCTCAATGTCATTCATTGTGGCTATTTTATTAACCCCGCTGCTCACGGATTTTTTGTACAAAAACAAAATAGGCAAAAAAATCCGCGCCGAAGGCGACACGCCAGTTTTTTCCAAGCTCCACGCCAAAAAAGCGGGCACGCCCACTATGGGCGGAGTTTTGATTTGGTTTACTACTGCGGCTTTGGCCGGATCATTTTGGTTTTTGGACAGGGTAGCGCACATTGATTATTTCCATTACTTGAATTTCGTCACGCGCCAGCAGACATTGCTGCCCCTGGGTGTGCTGGTTGCGGCGGCTCTGCTGGGCATGCTGGATGATTATCTGGGCGTGCTCGGGCGGGGTGGGGGCAAAGGCGGCGGTTTGCGCATGCGGCATCGTCTTCTTTTTTATATTTTCATAGCCGTCATCGGCGCTTATTGGTTTTATTACAAATTAGGTTTCGATGTCCTGCACATCCCTGGCATGGGTGATTTTAATATCGGGATTTGGTACATCCCGCTGTTTATTTTTGTCGTCATAGCCACCAGCTTTTCGGTAAACCAGACAGACGGTTTGGACGGCTTGGCAGGAGGAGTTTTGGCCATTACATTTTTTGCCTTTGGCGTGATTTCGTTTATCCAAGGCCGATATGAGCTGACGGCGCTGACCGCTGTAATCGGCGGCAGCTTGCTAGCGTTTTTGTGGTTCAATATTTTTCCGGCTCGGTTCTTTATGGGCGATACCGGTGCCATGAGTTTGGGTACAGTACTGGCAGTGATTGCGTTTTTGACTAATTCCGTGGCCGTACTGCCCATAATCGGATTTATTTTTGTTTTGGAAGCGGCGTCCACTCTGCTGCAGATTTTTTGGCGAAAAGTTTTCCATAAAAAACTCTTTTTGTCCGCCCCGATTCATCACCACTTCGAAGGACTGGGCTGGCCGGAAACCAAAGTCACCATGAGGTTTTGGATTATTTCCGCCATGGCAGCTGTTTTGGGAGTGGCAATTAACTTAATAGGAAAATAAAAACTATAGCGAGTCCCGCAAAATAAAGATGTTTGATTTGATAATAAGGAATGGCAAAGTTCTCGACGGCTCCGGCAAAAAACCGGCAGTAAAGTTGGATATTGCCATCCAAGATGGAAAAATTGCCGAGATTGCTCCGGAGATTCCCGCAAAAAAAGCCAAAGAGCACATCGATGCTCTGGAAAAAATTGTGGCGCCGGGTTTTATCGACATCCAAAACCATTCGGACTCATATTGGACAATTTTTGACCAGCCGGATCAGGCAAGCTTGGTTTCGCAAGGGATCACGACAATTGTCATGGGCAATTGCGGATCGTCGCTGGCACCTCTGCCAAATGTCGACTCGATTAAGACAATCCAAAAATGGCACAATTTAGCCGGCATAAACATCAACTGGACGAATTTTGAAGAACTGTTTGCTGTTTTAGAAAAAAATAAAATCGGAGTAAACGTCGCAACATTGGTTGGCCACGCAACTCTGCGCCGCGGATTAGTGGGGGATTCTGTTCGAAAAGTAACGGGCGACGAGCTGAGGGTGATGGACCGCTACCTTAAGCAAAGCTTGGAAGCCGGGGCGTTTGGCTTGTCCATGGGATTGGTTTATGCTCACGAGGTAAATTCCAGCACCGAAGAGCTATTGGAGCTTGCCAAAAATTTGAAATCTTCAAAAGGTTTTTTGTCTGTGCATTTGAGATCCGAAGGTTCGCATATTCTAGAAAGCCTGGATGAAGTGATCGAGCTTGCGGCAAAAGCCCAAGTGCCGCTGAAGATATCTCATTTGAAAATCCAAGGCAAGAAAAATTGGCATTTGGAAGGAGCCGTGCTCAACAAAATGGAGAGCGCGTTCCACAAAGGCCTGGATATCAGCTTTGACACTTATCCTTATCACACTTCCTGGTCTGTCCTATACACATATTTGCCGAAATGGGTTTATGAAGGCGGACGAGAGACCATAGTCGTGGCTTTGGGCTTGCCGCAAGCCAAGCGCAAAGTTTTGGATTACATCAAAACCCAGGAATATGACTTCAGCAAGATTACAATTGCCTCTGCCGAGGGCAACGCGGGATTTGTGGGCAAGACCATAAGCGAAATCGCCAAAAATTCCGGGGTCACAAATGAAGAAGCTCTGGTAAACATTCTGGTCGCAACAAAAACCCAAGCAGTGGTTTTCGACCATA
This sequence comes from uncultured Candidatus Saccharibacteria bacterium, assembly GCA_964580495.1. GTDB lineage: Bacteria > Patescibacteriota > Doudnabacteria > UBA920 > O2-02-FULL-48-8 > JAIFWV01. The sequence continues at coordinate 34,246 of CAZOKE010000003.1, read as the reverse complement.
ATTTGTCGGACGACCAAGTAGATGATTTCCTCTCCTCGCCGCTGTCGATGGTGGCGACTGACGGTGCCGGGCATTCGTCGAAATTTTTTGAGCTCGTGCATCCGCGGTGCTACGGTGCCATGCCGAGATTCCTAAAATTGGTCCGAGAGAAAAAAATGATTTCCTGGGAAGAAGCTGTACGCAAAATCACTTCGGAGCCGGCGCGACTTTTGGGCTTGAACAATAGAGGATCCATCCACAAAGATGCGGCTGCCGACTTCGTAATCTTCGATCCGGAAACAATCACGGACAACGCGACTTACGCGCAGCCTTATCAATTTTCAAACGGAATAATTAATGTGATTATCAACGGCAAAGTAGCGTTTGCGGACAGCCAAATCCAGGGATTGCAGGGACAAGTCTTAAGAAAACATTGATGCTGGAATATTTGAAGGGAAAAAAAATCGCAGTCTTGGGTTTAGGCGTCAACAACCAGAAATTGGTTGAATTTTTTGCCAAGCACGGCATTGTCTATGAAGTTTTGACCTGGAAACATGTTTCGGACCTTGAAGGGAGATTGGATTCTTTTGACATAATTTTCCGCACTCCGGGTTTTCCCTTTTTGGCTCCGGCGATCCAGCAGGCGCTGGCTAAAGGAGTGGAAATTTCAAGCGGCACCAAATTGTTCTTTGATCTGTGTCCAGCACCGATCATTGGGGTGACAGGGACCAAGGGAAAGGGCACGACTTCAAGTTTGATTGCGAAAATTTTGGAAGCCGGGGATTTCAAAGTTTGGCTGGCCGGCAACATTGGCACTGACCCGTTCGAGTTTTTGGACTTCATCCATCCGCAGGATTTGGTGGTGCTCGAGCTTTCCAGCTTCCAGTTGCAGGATTTGCACAAAAGCCCCCATGTGGCTGTGGTTCTCAACATTACAGCGGATCATCTGGATTTGTCCGGCAAATTGGAAAATCCGACTTCGGCCCAGCATGCCAGCCTCAAGGAATACTTCGATGCCAAGATGCAGATTTTGGCTACGCAAACAGAAAATGATTTTGCAGTTTTGAGCTCCAGGCTGCCGGCTAGCGCGCAAGCAGTTGGCAAAGGCCAAAAAATAATTTTTGACGGAAATGATGTTGCTGATTATGAAAACCAATTGATCGGAAAATTTTATAGGGAAAATATAGCTGCCGCGGTTGCAGTCGGAAAGATCTATAAAATTACAGAACCAAAAATCCGCCAAGCAGTAGCTCAATTTAAAGGTTTGCCGCACCGAATGCAAGTGGTAGGCGCGAAAAACGGAGTTACTTATATAGACGATTCAGCGGGGACCAATGAGGATACGGCGTCTGCCGCAATTACGGCGATTGAAACGCCGCTGATCGCCATCGTTGGCGGATCCAGTAAAGGTTTATCGTATGAGAAATTAGCCGAAGTTATATTAAAGAGTCCTAACCTCAAAGGACTGGTTGTGATTGGAGCAGAGGCGCCGAAAATTTTGAAGTTAATCAAAAACTACAAAGGAATGATCCTGACCGGAGCTAAAAACATGAAAGAGATTGTGAGTCAAGCTCGGAGCATGGCCAAACCCGGCGACATGATTTTGCTGTCGCCGGCGGCTGCGAGTTTTGACATGTTCAAAAATTACGGCGACCGCGGCGACCAATTCGCAAAGGAGGCAATGCTATGAACAAGGTCAAACAGCGGGAAGTCGACAAAACTTTGCTTTGGACAAGTTTAATTTTGCTCGGATTCGGCCTGGTTATGCTCTCTTCTGCTTCCACAGTCCTATCGTTCCAAAGATTTGGCAACAACCATTATTATCTTTTCCGGCAGATGCTTTTAGGTGCTGCGCCCGGATTGGTTTTGATGTATATATTTTCGAAGATGGATTACCACGTTTGGCAGAAATTTGCGCCAATTTTAATTTTGACCGGTTTGGTGTTGTTGGTCGCGGTTCTGGTGCCGGGCATCGGCTTCAAAGTTGGTGGAGCCAGGCGCTGGATCAACCTGAAAGTATTTTTATTCCAGCCGACCGAATACGTGAAGCTTGCGGTAATTTTTTATTTAGCTTCGTGGTATGACAAACGGCAGCAGCACAAGGACGATTTGTATTTCGGTTTTTTGCCAAGCTTGATTTTAGTCGCCTTGATTGCTCTGCTCATAGTGCTGGAGCCGGACATGGGGACTATGCTGGTGCTGGTTGCGATTGCCGCGGTCATGTTGTTCTTGGGCGGAGTGCGCCTGCGATATCTGGCTGCCACAGCCGGTGTGGGATTAGTCGCTTTTTGGATTATGGTTAAGGCTGCTCCTTATCGCGCCTCTCGTTTTTTGGCTTTTTTCAACCCCCAAGTGGATGCCAAAGGCATTTCTTACCAAATTAACCAAGCCTTGATTGCCATAGGGTCCGGAGGCTTGTGGGGAGCAGGTTTTGGCCATAGCGTGCAGAAATACAATTATTTGCCGGAACCGATCGGAGACTCCATTTTTGCCATTATTTCCGAGGAAATGGGTTTTGTCAGGGTAAGTGCACTATTGATTGGGTTTTTGCTTTTGGCGTATAAAGGATATAAGGTCGCGGTCAACGCCCCGGATATGTTTGGGAAATTGATGGCAGCTGGCATTACTTCGTGGATTGTACTGCAGGCGCTGATCAATATTGGAGGCATTACTGCCGTAATCCCGCTGACCGGAATCCCGCTGCCGTTCATTTCATATGGCTCATCGGCCATGGCCCTAAACCTGGCCGGAATCGGGATACTTTTGAATATTTCAAGGCATCAAATCAAAAATGGTTAATTCTAGATTCAGCAAATTTGATATAGGTGGAGGCAATCGGCCGCAGCCGCCCGGCCTTTTTCGTTCCAGAAAAGAAGAATACGAAAAGCTGATTGGTTTTACGCAAAAGGCAGTTCCTGCAATCACTAAAAAATCCAGATATGCAATCATGCCTTTTGTTGTAACAGCTGTTTTGATAGCCATGATGTTTCAATCTTTGGTTTACGTCTCGAAGGCCCGCAATGCCCAAGGGCAGATTTTGGGTGCGGCCACAAGCGCATATTCGGATTTGTCTAACGCCGGTGCCAGCCTAAAAGACCAAAACTTCAGCAATGCCCAATCGCAATTCTCATCCGCCTACGACAGTCTGCAGAACGCGCAAAGCCAGCTCGACCAGTTCCAGGCCCTGCAGCTGCTAGCGCCACAAGCGCAGGCGGCGGGCCATGTGCTTTCCGGAGCTTCGCTGCTGGCAGCGGCCGGAGCCAAGCTGACTTTTGCCATGAGCTTTTTTGATGACGTCAAAATCAGCTCGAAAGGGATCGCTGAAACCGGGCTTACCAAAAAACTTAAAGCCAACCAGGACTCTCTCAACTCGACTTTGTTTTTGCTCAAACAAGCGCAGTCCGAGTTTGACCGAGTCAAAGGGCTGCCAGCTTCCTATGCCGACACTTTGACCAAAGCCCGCCAGCAGGTGGATGCACTGACAAACATGCTGACCAACATGGTTAATTTGGAAGATATCTATTTAGGCATGTTCGGCAACGGCCCCAAAACTTACCTTTTTGTATTCCAAAATTATGACGAGGTCCGAGCCACAGGAGGATTCATGGGAACCTATGGCGTGCTCAAAATCGACGGCGGCAAAATTCAGAGCATGAAAATCGACAGCATCTATGATTTGGACGGGCATATTTACGACAAAATCGCTGCCCCCGGACCGTTCCAGCCTGACATCCAGAAGTGGGGAATCCGCGATTCCAATTGGTTTGCCGATTTCCCGACATCAGCAAAAAAGATTTTGCATTTTTATGAATTGGGTGCGGAAACCGCGGACGGGGTAATAGCCATGTCGCCGAATTTTTTCGAAAACGTTCTGACTTTGACCGGGCCCATCCAGATGCCGGATTATGGCGTAACACTTACGTCTGATAATTTTCAGGACATTGTGCAATTTAAAACGTCTGCTGACTATGACAAAAAACTCAACCAGCCAAAGAAATTCCTGGCTGACCTTGCTCCCGTAATTTTGGACAAACTGGCGGGATTGGACAAAGAAAAAATGCTGCAACTGCTGCAAATGTTCCAAACCAACCTCAACCAAAAGCAAATTTTACTATATTCCACAGACCAAAACCTGCAGCAGAAAATTCAAGGCCTTAAATTCTCAGGTGAGATATTGCCTTCCGACCAGGATTATTTGGATATTGTGAATACAAATTTGGGAGGGACAAAAACCGATCTCAAAGTTAAGCAAAACGCCAGCCTGAATATTTCTTTGGGCCGGGACGGACGAATTACCGACACCTTGACCATAAGCCGAACCAATACAGCATCGGAAATCAACAAAGATTACATCCGAATTCTTGTGCCTGCCGGATCAAATTTGATTTCATCGGACGGTTTTGATGCGGGGACATTTGAGGCATCACAATCTCCGGGGTACAAACCTGATCCCGATTTGCTGGCTTGGGATCAGGGGGTTATGGGCGGCAATAGGGTCTTTGTCCGCACCGAATCCGGAAAAACCGAATTTGCGGGCTGGACAATCGCCAATCCGGGCGAAACCAAAACTCTAACTTTGGTTTATACGATTCCTTATAAACTAAATCTGGGATTATTGAACCCGACGGCTTCATATTCTTTGCTTTTCCAGAAACAGGATGGAATTAAGCCATATCAATTTGCCGCTTCGGTCGATACGGGCAGTTTGCGGCCGATTTGGTATACTTCCGGCGTCGGTTCGGATTCCGGCCGATTGAATTTTGCATATGATACGGGATCAGACCAATATTGGGCAGTTTTGTTGAGTAAATGAGCAATAATAATTATAAAAATAATGTCAACCACATTGCGCGGTCCACAATAGTGATCGCGGTTTTTTCGATGCTGGCAAAAGTTTTGGGTCTGGCCCGCGACGCAATTTTTTCCCACCAATTCGGCACCGGGGCAATTGTTGACGCATATTTCGCCGCGTTCCGCATCCCGGATTTTGTTTTCAATCTTCTAATCCTCGGCACTTTTTCCGTGGCCTTCATCCCAATTTTTTCCGAGTACCTTTTGAAAGACGAAGAAAAAGCCAACGAACTGGCCAACAGCATTATTAATGTCACGCTGCTACTCATCCTAAGCTTGAGCGTGCTGGCTTTGATTTTTATAAATCCTTTGGTTTCTGCTATCGCCCCGGGGTTTACCGGAGAAGCCAGGGATCTGACCAAAAAATTTACCGAATTGTTTTTGCTGTCGCCGATTTTTCTGACACTTTCTTCGATTACTTCCAGCATGCTCAATACCCACAAAAGGTTTGCGGTAGTTTCGGCCGCACCGCTTGTGTATAACGGTTCAATCATCCTTGGCGTGGTTTGGTTTTACCCGCACTTGGGACCCACTGGACTGGCGCTGGGAGTCGTGCTCGGAGCTTTCCTGCATTTTACCATCCAGGTGCCGGCGTTGTATAAATTGGGTTTTCGATATGCGGCAAAGATCAATACCAATCAGCCGGGATTTACGCAATTCTGGCGATTGTATTGGCCCCGGATTTTTTCCATGGGCACGGCGCAAGTCACGCTGCTGATCGCCAGCATTTTCGGATCGTTCCTAGGAACCGGTGCCTTGGCCACGTTTTATTATGCCAACAATCTGCAAGGAGTATTTTTGAGCATCTTTGCGGTATCCGCGGCACTTGCGGTGTTTCCGGTGATGTCGGATCTGTATAATGAAAAAGATATTCACGGCTTCAAACACGTAATTGCAAAAACCACGATACAAATTTTGTATTTCATTATCCCGCTTTCCGTGCTCATGCTGATTTTGCGTGCGCAGATCGTGCGTCTCGTGCTTGGCATTGGCCAGAACACGAACTTTACTTTTGCCGACACTCGCATTGTGGCAGCCACACTAGGGCTGTTTGTAATATCGTTGTTTGCCCAAGGCTTGATCACGCTTTATACCCGCGCTTTCTATGCCATGCAAAACACCATGATTCCCGTAATCATCAGCTTTGTTACAATTGCCGTCAATTTAATTGCGACACTGCTGCTGGTCCACAAATTTGGAGTGCCGGGGCTAGCCATAGCTTTTTCCATAACTAGTGTCATTGAGCTTATCATCTTGGCAACAGAGCTTCATCACCGCATCGGCAACCTTCATGACGAGTATCTAATCGTCAATACTACAAAAATTTTGATCAGCTCTATATTTGCCGGCATCGCAACTTACATTTCTTTGTACCTGATCGCGCCATTCGTAAATACCCATAAATATTTCGGATTGCTAGGGCAGGGGTTGGGTGCTGCCTTAATCGGCGGAGTTGTTTTCCTTGCCTTCAGCTGGATTATGGGAATGGAGGAATCAAAAAATATTTTGAATCTTTCGAAAAATATGCTGACCAAAGCCGGAAAGCCGTTTGCGTTCATTTGGTCAATGTGGTCATAAATTTTAGACGAAAGAAAAAGTCGCGATCCTGAAAAATTTACCAGAATTCTTAGCTCGCTTCGGCGTGCTTGCACACGCTTCGCTGGTGCAAGCAATTACCCAGCCTTGCTTGCGTCGAATTCTGACTAAATTTTTCAGACGGTCGCAGAAACCAAATCCAAACTGCAATCCTGAACTTGATTCAGGATTTTTTAATAAAAGAAAAAGGCGAGTGATCACCCGCCTTTTGTTGCGGAACCGTTCTGTGTATTACGAGCCTGCGACTTTTGTCTGAACTTCTTGCTCAGAATTCAGGTCAAACGGCGGCTCGCTGCCGTCATAGAAGCCTGTGAGAAGTGCGAAGACGACGCGGTCGACACGATCCTCAGCAACTGCGAATCTCGATACGGCATCAGCGATCAGTGTTTCGTTCTTGTTCTCATCGACAGCGAAGATTTTCACTTTCAGAATGGGCATATCGCCCTCCTTTAAATAGGTCGTAATTGGATATCCGATTGCTAATTATACTCCTTTTTTCCGGTTTTGTCAATCCCTCACTTTCTACGTATAGCATCATCTGAGAAGAAAGTGAGGGATCAATTTCCTAAGCTTTATATACAATCTGATTTAGGGTATAATAAATACGGCTTTTTAGCTGTTTATTTTTTATGAGCAAACCTGACGTAATAATTATTTTGGGCGGTGGTACTCTGACGGCACATTGAAACCGATTTTGTATACCAGAGAGAGATTGGAATATTTTTCCAAATTAAAATATTACAAGGACACTCCTATTTTGGTCAGCGGAGGATACAGCATTTGGCTGAAGAAAAAACCGAAGTATGGAGAAGCGGAAGTCATGGCCCATTATCTTGAAGGTAAAGGATTCAAAAATATAATTATAGAAGCAGATTCGAAAGACACGGTTGGCAATATTTATTTTTCCAAGCAGATAATAAAAAGACATCCGGAGTGGAAGAATATAGTGATCGTGACCACCAAAGGTCACAAGACCAGGTCAGAATGGATTTTCAAAAAACTATTCGGTCCAAAATATAAACTGTCATATATTGAAGTGCCTACCAGCACCGGCAATTTCGGTCACAAAAGGCGACTCTACGAAAAGCATGTAATTGGGATTTATCGGAAGATGCTTGCAGGGACTGACGCCGGTGACGACATCGCTATTTTTAGGATCTTAATGAGAAATCATCCGGCTTTCTCAAAAACGGCAAAAGCCAAGAAAGTAGCATTGGAGATCAATTCGGCCAAGAAACATTATCTCGGCTTCGTAAATCCATTGGAAAAGAAAAATGCAAAATAAGATTCGTAATTTTTGTATCATAGCCCACATCGATCACGGCAAGTCCACTTTGGCGGACCGGCTTTTGGAAATTACTTCAACTGTGTCCAAGCGCGAAATGAAAGAGCAGCTTCTAGATACTATGGAATTGGAGCGCGAACGCGGAATTACTATCAAGCTTCAGCCGGTGCGCATGGAATGGCACGGATATATTTTGAATTTGATTGACACACCAGGGCACGTGGATTTTACATATGAAGTTTCGCGATCTCTGGCAGCCTGTGAAGGCGCAATTTTGGTGGTGGATTCAACCCAGGGAATAGAAGCGCAGACTTTGGCCAATATTCACTTGGCCCAGCAGCATAACCTGAAAATTATTCCAGTCGTAAATAAAATCGATCTGCCGAATTCTGACCGTGAGAAAACTGCAGAAGAGATCAAGCATGCATTTGGCTTTACTGATGATGAGATTTTATATGCTTCCGGCAAAACCGGGGAAGGCGTGGAAAAAATATTGCAAGCGGTAGTGGACCGAGTTCCGTCACCGGTTGGGGACGAAGCCAAAGCTTTGCGAGCTTTGATATTTGATTCAGCTTACGATCAACATCGTGGTGTATTAACATTTGTCCAGATCGTTGACGGATCACTTAAGAAGAATGAAAAAATTCAGATGCTCGGCACAAATACGCCGGCGGACGCTTTAGAAGTTGGATATTTTCATCCTAAATTTTTCCCCTCACCAGAATTGAAAACCGGCGAAGTTGGCTACATCGTGACCGGTTTGCGCGATGTCCGCTCTGCGCGCGTCGGCGATACGATTACAACTCTAGGCGCGAAAGTTGAAGCACTGCCCGGATACAAACAAATCAAACCAATGGTTTACGCTTCTATTTTCCCTGTCTCCGGCGATGATTATCCGCTCTTGCGCGACGCCATTGACAAACTCAAACTTTCTGATGCGGCGCTTGAGTTCGTGCCGGAACACATTCCGGCATTGGGCTTTGGATTCCGCACAGGATTTTTGGGTTTGCTTCATATGGATATCGTGCAAGAACGTTTAACACGGGAATATGGTTTGGATTTGGTGCTCACTGCGCCTTCTGTTGAATATCGAGTCAATATGAAAGACGGGACGCAGAAAATTATGCACACTCCGGCCGAGCTTCCTGATCTTTCGAGCGTGGTCAGCATCGAAGAGCCATGGGTTTTGATTGAAATTTTGGTTCCTCAAACATACATTGGCGGGATTTTGGAGCTCATTACTTCCAGGCGGGGTGCATATAAAGACATGCAATATTTGTCCAACGACCGCGTGCTTATAACTGCCGAAATGCCGCTGGCAAACATCATCATTGATTTTTATGATAAACTTAAGAGTGTATCTTCCGGCTACGCTTCTCTAAACTACGAGTTTTTGGAAACCAGAGTCGATGATTTGGTAAAACTGGATATTTTGGTTGCCGGCGAGCGCGTGGACGCGCTGTCCATGATCGTGCATCGATCAATTGCCGAAAACGAAGGCCGAGCGCTGGTGTCCAAACTTAAGGAGTTGATACCCAGACAACAGTTTGAAATCGCCTTGCAAGCGGCAATCGGCGGCAAGGTGGTGGCCAGAGAAACCATTTCCGCTGTACGCAAAGACGTTACCGGTTATTTGTACGGCGGTGACGTGACCCGAAAAATGAAATTACTCGAGAAACAGAAAAAAGGAAAAAAGAGGTTAAAGAGAATTGGGCAGGTGGATATTCCCCAGGAAGCTTTTTTGGCGATATTAAAGAAGTAATTGACCACACCAGACTTGATCTGGTGTCCACTTCATCTATTAACACCAATTGGTATTAATTAAGGAAGTGGATCCCAGCTTCCGCTGGGAGTGGTAAAATTTATACAAATGCAAAACAGGAGACGAGTCGAAAAAATATTTGCAATCTTTGCCATTATCATGGTCATAGGCATGATTTTGTTTACGTTGTCGGCATTGATTGCGAGCAGGTAACTAGAACTTTTAAAGGGATGAAAGATTTCCTCAAATCCAAAATGGCGACAATAGTCTTGTCAGGCCTGCTCCTGGTGGTTTTGTTTGTGACTGCCAGGCTTTTGTCGGAAAAATACCAGGTAGACAAGCAAATTTCGGAATTGCAGGCGCGTGCCGACCGGATCAGGGGCGAAAACCAACAGCTTTCGGATTTAGTTAAATATTTGAACACCCCGCAGTACCAGGAAAAAGAGGCTCGCGAAAAATTGAATCTGAAGAAGGACGGCGAATATGTGGTGGGATTGCCCAAGGACCAGCCTGATGACCAGACTCAAACCGCGGAGGCACAGCAGAGTAATCCTAGGAAATGGTTTGACTATTTCTTCAAGAAATCTTAGCCACAAACGGCAGACATGAAACTAAATTACAAATATACAATTTGGATCGGGTTGGCAATTATTTTTTTGTTTTTTATCGTTTCTCTCACAGTGGCGTATAAAACAAATTGGTCGGATCCTGTAAGCAAAAGTTTTGGTAAACTGTATCCGGCTGCAATCGTGGGCAACAAACTTATTTCGGTCGAGGATGCCAATGAATTTGTCGAGCTCGCCCGCGGCATGGACAATACGGTCAGCCCGCAGGAGGCATTTGCGAATTTTCTTCAGCGTGCAAAACAACAAGGGCTCTTGGATAAATTGGGCATTAGACTCGCATCCGATGCGATTTCCGATGAAAAAGATTTTTATACGAAGGGCAATGAAACGGTCTACCGGGAGTTTATAAAATCTTATTTTCATGGCGATGAAAATTTATTCACTCAGATTGTCGTTTATCCGGAAGTTGTGGAAGCCAATTTGCGCATGTTTTATAATTCTCAATTTGATTTAAACAAAGATGCTTATGCCAAAGCCGAGGGCATACTGGATCAGTTGAATAAGGGCGCAAAATTCGAGGACTTGGCCAAAACCTACAGCGATGACAGGGAAACGGCCCAACTGGGAGGGGACCTGGGTTTCTTTGCCCACTCACAGATCTTGCCCGAGCTGGAAAAAGAAATTACGATTGCCAGAGCGGGGCAAGTGGAAAACAAAATAATCGTAACCCGAAACGGCTACGAAATTATTTATCCAATTGAGGTTTCAAATCAGAATGGAACCAAGCTGTGGCACGCCAAGCATATACTTATCCAAACGACCGGATTCGATGCTTGGGTTAAATCACAAACAGACCAAATAAAGATCAAAATTTTGAAAAGATATTAAAAAGAAAAGACCGTTTAATCGTAAACGGTCTTTGGTTTCAGAAAATATTTCCGATGAATTGCAGCACGACGGCTGGTTTTTGGTATGCGAGCGCAAAGAGTGAGCAGACCATCCCGGCGATCGTCCCGATTTGAAGGTGTACATCGGCCTCTGCATTGGTGAATTCCAGTTTTGCGGGAACAGAACAAGTGCAAAGCCAAACGCAGCAGATCAGGACGAAGTCGAAGGCGCCTGTGGAGATGACAGAGCCATCGTAAGCCGCATACGTTGCCACGAATCCGGTGGCGATTGCGATCAAGTACAATCCTACGAGCAGCAGTATTTTTGGCATAGTCCTCCTTGGGCAACTTGGTTATTATAGCTTAAATTAGTATAATGTTGAAGTCTGCGGGATTAGTACAATGGTAGTATGAGACCTTCCCAAGGTTTAGACACGGGTCCGATTCCCGTATCCCGCTCCAGAATGTCATACATATGCAGTTGCAAAGTATTTTAAAAAGGACTTTAAATGGATAATTTTCGAAATGCGGCAAAAGCTTTCATCATCAAAGACGGAAAGCTTTTTATGATGAAGCGGCGGCCAAATGATGTACACAAACCTGGAATTTGGGATATACCGGGAGGCCGGCTGGAACTGGGAGAGAATCCTTTTGAAGGACTCAAACGCGAGATGAAAGAAGAGACGGGCTGCGAGATCGAAATTTTGATGCCGATCGACATCCGGCACTTTGTCAGAGATGACGAGCAAAAGATTACCATGATAATGTTCTTATCCAAGCTTCTAAGTGACGATGTCCAGCTTTCCGAAGAGCACACTGAGTATAAGTGGATTGATATAGAATCAGAATTGAATGAAATTCCTGAATTTTTCCATAATGCAATAACAAATTACGGGAAATTTATTAAATTAGAGAATTAGCTAATAGCCAATAATTCAAAGTTCGGTTAGTATTTTTTTATGCCTAAAAAAGGAGAACAATTGCCAGTTTGGGATTTAACTAGATTCTATGATGATATAGACGATCCGAAAATTGGTGTTGATTTTAAAAAATCATTGGCGTTGGCTAAAAGCTTTGAGCAAAAATATCGCGGCAAGCTTTCGAATAAATCGGAATCAGAATTTTTGGAAATTTTCCGGGAATACGAGAAAATTTTCGAAGCTACGGTAAAATACGGATACTATTCCTATTTTTTATTGTCTCTAAACAACAACGATCCAAAAGTTGGAGCATTTTATCAGAAAATTCAAACTGATTACCAGCAAGTCAATAATTTATTGGTGTTTTTTGATTTGGAGCTAAGCAAGCTGCCTCTGGGAGAAATAAAAAAATTACTAAACAGCAAGATCCTGGCCAACTATAAGCACCACATAAAAAGGATTCTTGACTACAAACCACATATGCTGACGGAAGCTGAACAGAAGATTATCAACCTCAAATATCTAACCAGCCGGGCTGCCTTGGAGCGAATGTTTGACCGGATCAGCACCACAAAGAAGTTCAAGATTAAAATTGGAAAAGAAACTAAAGAAGTATTGCAATCCGACATTTTTGTATATTTAGAGAATAAGGATCGCAATTTGCGCAAAGCGGCTGCTGAAGGGTTGACGGCTGGCTTGAAGGAAGAATCAGAAAACCTGGCTTTTATTTTAAACATGCTGATGCAAGATGAGCAGATCGTTACGGAATTAAGGAGATACAAGGAACTAGACGAACCGAGAAACTTGGATAATGAAATTTCGTCCGAAGTTGTGGCAAATTTGTCCAAAACCGTCCAAAGCAAAAATGACAAGTATAGAAATTACCTTTCATTTAAAAAAGGCGTTTTGGGGCTCGATAAAATGTATTATTATGATCGCGGCGCTTTTTATCCAATTTCTTCCGACAAAACATATCAATTTAGCGAAGTAAAAAATATTATTCTTCGCGGCTTTGAGAAATTCAGCAAAGATTATGCTGCAATTGCGGAGAGATTTTTTGAGGAATCAAGAATCGACGCGCTAATTCGCCCAGGCAAAACAAATGGTGCTTACTGTGCCGGGGTCAGTCCAAAAATTCCTCCTTACATATTGGTGAATTTTACAGGCAAAATTACTGATATTAACACTCTGGCCCACGAGCTTGGGCACGGTATAAACGATGTCTTGATGCAAAAGCAAACAATCTTTAATTATGGAGTTCCGACAATTTTAGCTGAAATTGCCAGTTTGTTCAGCGAAATGGTTCTGTTTAATGCACTTATGAACTCGGAGATGAGTGCGGAAGAGCGATTTGACCTAATCACAGATAAAATCGAGGATTTATCCGGAAATATTTTTCGCGGAATCGCGGTTTATGAATTTGAAAAAGATATCCATCGCGAACGCCGTAAGGGAAATGAGCTTACGGTTTCGCAAATAAATGGAATGTGGATCCGGCGCCAGGACGAACTTTTCGGAAAAACAGTTGAAACGAAAGGCGGCTACGAATATTGGTGGTCATATATCGGTCATTTTTATCATTTCTCTCCACCCTTTTATTATTATGGCTATGCTTTTGGAGCTCTGGCTGCTTTGGCTTTATATGCCAAATATTTGAAAGAGGGAAATTCATTTGTTGAGAAATATCTGAAATTTTTATCTGTCGGGAACTCGGTTTCTCCAGAAGAAGCTTTGAAAATGGTCGGTTTTGATATGAATGATCCTAACGTATGGAAGCATGGCTTGAAAGTTTATGAGGATCTTATAGTTGAAGCTAAAGAAATTTATAAACAAACAAAGAAGCGCAAATAGCCAGCCCGCCATCGCAAGCCTGATCCTGAGCGTTTCAGCTTGCTCAGGCGTTGCGGGCGGGCGCTTTTTTGTTATAATATCCTAGTTAAGCCGGCGTACCCGCCCGCCATCGCAAGCCTGATCTTGAGCGTTTCAGCTTGCTCAGGCGTTGCTGGCGTGGCTCATCCTTTATGTTTTATACCTATGTCAAAAAAAGCTTAAAAGATTCTAAGCATTATATTGGTTGGACTGATGATTTAGATAAACGGATTAAAACCCACAATGATGGTTTAGTCCAATCAACTATTGGAAGGGTTCCATTTGAACTAGTTTACTTCGAAGCTTGCCTTGATAAGACAAAGGCAATAAAACGCGAAAAGTATTTTAAATCAGGGTTTGGTAGAAGGTTTCTAAATTCAAGAATTTAATTGCGCCGAAGTAGCTCAACTGGCAGAGCAACCCCTTCGTAAGGGGTAGGTTGTCGGTTCAATTCCGACCTTCGGCTCCAGAAAATTAATTATTTATATGAAGACACCCGAAACAGGGGAGATGCCGATGGTAGGCGGCAAGATATTTTTGTTAGAAGATCGTGAAAAGCTTGAGGCCAAGCTTCAGGAATATAATGGAAGACTCCAGCCATATCAGGCGCCAGAAATTCAATTTGATACGATTTGCAAAATAGCTATCTCCAAAGCGTTAGTTGAAACAGGAGAAGCCGATCTTTTGGAAATCCAGCAAGAACTTAAAAATAAGTACGGGAACAGTTTTGACAATGAAGCTTTTTCGAATGCTTGGGCGGTAATCAAAGATTACGTTGAGACCGGCGGCAAACACGTCGTCCGCAGCACAGGCTTTTGAAAGTCAAGACACCTAAAAATTGCCAGACTTGCCAAATCGGCAATTTTTTATTATACTTTCCGCGTTAATTTAATTTTTATGGCCGAAATCGACGAGAAACCAAATAAGCCGCAGATGAATAAATGGAGCATGATCAGTTTGGCGACCGAATTTGGGTTTATTATTGCGCTGCCTTTGGTGATCTTTGCACTGCTTGGTAAGTGGCTCGACCATAAATTAGGGATCTATCCGTGGCTCACTTTGGTTGGAATTGTCATAGCGATAGTGTGCACTACGGTCTGGATGACAAAAAAATTGAAAGCATACATTAAATGATTTTGGGACTTCCCCCTCTCGTTGCCGAACCGATTTTTTATATAGGATCGTTCCCGGTAACCAATGCCTATATCAACTCCACGATTGCAGTAATCGCGTTTTTAATTATTGGCCTGCTTTTGCGCAAACAAACAGCTATGATTCCAGGCAAACTGCAGAACGCTGGCGAGTCAGTTTTGGAATTTATGCTGGGCTACGTGGATGGCGTGACCAAGGACCGGGAACGCTCCATGAAGTTTTTGCCGATAGTTGGCGGGTTGTTCCTTTTCATTCTAGTCTCCAACTGGATGAGCTTGATCCCGGGCACGGGTTCCGTCGGCAGATTTGTTTCCACCGGGCACGGCGTTGAACTGGCTCCTCTTTTTAGGCCTGCGAACTCTGACCTGAACTTAACCTTAGCGATGGCTGTGTTCGCCGTGCTCTCTTCCCACATTTTGGGAGTTGTAGCGATCGGATTTTGGAAGTATGGAAATAAATATATTAAAGTCGGTGATTTTGTCCGATCGTTCAAAAAAGGCCCGATGGGAATAGTCATAGCAGCCATTGAGTTCGCTGTCGGTTTTATCGAAGTATTTTCCGAAATCGCAAAAATGGTTTCGCTCTCGCTTCGATTGTTCGGCAATATTTTTGCGGGAGAAGTCTTGCTGACAGTCCTGGCGGGCCTGATTGCCGTATTTGTGCCTCTGCCGTTTATGCTTTTGGAGATTCTGGTGGGGTTGATCCAGGCAGTAGTCTTTGCTATGTTGACTTTGGTTTATTTGACAGTGGCCACTGAACCGCTACTGGATGAAGGCCATAGCCACTAGGGTTTGGAGATGAAAACTTAAGTCATTAAGTTTTCGTTTTTGTACCCTTAATTCAAATGCCGACCTTAAATCCAACCTAAACGGTCGAGCATGAGAAAGGAAAAGTATGTCTCCAGAGATGATGACCACTTTGGTCAAAGGAGCAACCATCGCCATCGGCGGTATAAGCCCGGCTTATGCCATCGGCAAAACCGCATCCAAGGCTATGGAATCAATCGGCCGCAACCCGGAAGCGGCGGACAAGCTGTTTGTCCCGATGTTGCTTGGCATGGCTTTCGCGGAAGCTATCGCCATTTACGCCTTGGTTATTACTTTCATTTTGTAAGCAGTTTTTGTCATCTTGGCGACAAGATGACAATCCAGTGCTTATAATAAAACATTTATGATACATCATTTGATAATTTCGGCAGCGGAAGAAACTGCAAACCAAGGAGTGTTGGGAACTTTGGGCATTAATTGGAAATTATTTATCGCTCAGCTGATCAATTTCAGCATTGTTTTGTTTATTTTCTGGAGGTGGGTAGTCAAGCCTCTGGGCAAGGCTTTGAATGAGCGGCAGGCCAGAATTGAATCCGGAGTAAAAAATGCCGATTTGATGGAAAAAGAAAAGGCTGAATTTGACGTCTGGAAGAAAGAAGAAATGCAAAAAGCCAGGGTGGAAGCGGACAGGATCATCAAATCTGCTGCGGAAACCGCAGACAAGGTGAAGGCCGAAACTATTGCCGAAGCCCATGCCCAAGCCGGCAAGCTCATTGAGCAGACCAAGGCTTCTTTGGTGCAGGAAAAAGATTCTGCCATGAGAGAGATTCGCCAAGAAGTTGCAACCTTGGTGGTGGCGGCTTCAGAAAAGATTTTACGAACCAAGATCAATGACAAGAAAGATCAGGAGTTTATAACTGAAACGCTGAAGGAGATTAAATGAAGTTTGACGCCAAACAATACGCCCAAGCTCTTTTTGACTCGCTAGAAGGCACAGACCCGAAAGACGTGGATTTAGTCCTGAATAATTTTGTGGAGGTTCTGGCATTAAACAACGACACCAAACTTTTCCCGCAAATTGAGGAAGAGTTCCATAAGCTGGAGCTGGCTAAAAAAGGCGCGAAACTTGCGGAAGTCACCACAGCTCACCCGTTAAGCAAAGAAAACGAGCGAGACATCATCCAGGAGCTGAACAAGATCGTAAAAGGGGATGTGGAGATCAAGAAAAAGATTGACGAGAAGCTTATTGGTGGGGTGGTGGTTCGTCTCGATGACCAACTCATAGACGCTTCCGTGAAAAAGCAGTTAGAAGAATTAAAAGATGAATTAAGCGAATAATTATATGGCGAACAACGTCCTGGCACAGCTCCGTGCAAAAATAGATAAGTTTGAATCAAAAGCAAAAGTCGAAACAGTCGGACAGATTTTGTCTGTGGGAGACGGCATTGCCAGAATTTCCGGATTGTCGAACGTCAAATCGTCGGAAATGTTGGAGTTCCCAGGAGGCACCTTAGGGGTTGCGCTAAATTTGGAAGAAGATTCGGTAGGTGCAATTTTGCTCGGAGAATATCATCACTTGAAACAAGGAGATTTAGTCAAACCCACCGGGCGGATCCTGTCCGTGCCGGTAGGCGAGGGTTTGATCGGTCGCGTAGTGAATCCATTGGGAGAACCAATTGATAATAAGGGCCCAGTAAAATCGGCAATGGTTTACCCTGTAGAAAAGATTGCACCGGGAGTTATTGAACGCCAAGGAGTGCGCGAGCCTCTGCAGACTGGAATCAAAGCTATCGATACAATGATTCCGATCGGCCGCGGCCAGCGCGAACTTATAATTGGCGATCGTCAAACTGGCAAGACCGCTATCGCTATCGACACTATAATCAATCAAAAGGGGACGGATGTGGTATGCATTTATGTCGCGATCGGGCAGAAAGAATCAAAAGTCGCCCGCATCAAAGCTGAACTGGAAAAACACGGCGCTATGGAACATACGATTTTGGTTGTTGCAGGCGCTGCTGATCCGGCTTCGCTTTCTTATATTGCTCCTTTTGCCGGCTGTGCCATGGGGGAATACTTTATGGACCAAGGCAAACACGCCTTGATAGTTTATGATGATCTGTCCAAGCACGCCGTAGCTTACCGGGAGATTTCCTTGCTGCTGCGACGCCCGCCGGGACGCGAAGCTTATCCTGGGGATGTTTTTTACCTTCACTCGCGCCTTTTGGAGCGCGCGGCAAAAATGGATGATGCCCACAAAGCTGGCTCACTGACCGCTCTGCCGATTATTGAGACGCAAGCCGGAGATGTATCAGCCTACATTCCAACCAATGTCATTTCAATTACTGATGGGCAGATTTATTTGGAAACAGATTTGTTTTATCAAGGCATCCGCCCGGCTCTGAACGTAGGCATTTCCGTTTCCCGCGTGGGATCTGCAGCGCAAACCAAAGCTATAAAAAAAGTTGCTGGTAAGCTCCGCTTGGATATGGCGCAATTTCGCGAACTGGCAGCCAATGCTCAGTTTGCCTCTGACTTGGATCCGCAGACTAAATCCCGCATCGATTTGGGAAGGAGAATTACCGAAGTGCTCAAGCAAAACCAATACCAGCCTATGTCGGTGGCGCACCAAACCGCCATCGTGTATGCGGTGACAAACGGCTATCTCAATGATGTCCCGGTTGAAAAGGTAAAAGATTATGAAAGCAAGTTCCATAGGTTTTTGGATGTGCAGTTCAAGAGTTTGCTGGAAAAAATTCCAGAAATTAAAGATTTTGCCGAAATCGCGCCGGATTTAAAAAAGGCTATCGAAGAATTTAACCAGACTTACCAACCATAATATATGGAAAGCAGCAAAGAAATCCGCAGAAGGATTAAATCAGTAAAAAATATCGGCCAGATCACCAAGGCTATGGAATTGGTTTCGGCCGCAAAGATGCGCCGCGCCCAAAGCCAGGCTCTGTCATCGCGCCCTTATGCGACATTGTCGTCTTCGCTGTTGGAAAATTTATTGCCGAAGATTCACCCCCGCCTGCATCCGCTGCTGAAACGAGTGATTCCTTCGGGTCAAACGCCTTCTGACCGAGTTTTGGTGATTTTGATCAGTTCAGACAGGGGATTGGCCGGCGCTCTAAATACAAATGTAATCAACGAAGCTTTGGAAATTTTGGTTCGGGAAGGGGCGCAAAAAGTTGATTTTATTACAATTGGAAAAAAAGGGTTTGATGCTATCCATATTGCAGGATATAGAATTATCGCGCAGTTTCCTCTGAAAGACCGAGATGTCAGTATTCTGGATGCGCAACCGATTGCTCAAGTCGCCACCGAAGACTTTTTGGCAAATAAATATGAAAAAATTTTTGTTGTATACACCCATTTTGTTTCGACTTTGAACCAGAAAGCCAGCATGACCCAGCTTTTGCCGCTAGTAAAAGACGGCCCGAGGGACCAGGAAGATTATATATTTGAACCGAGTCCAGATTTAGTAGTTGAAAAATTGATTAACCGCACGATTGAGTTTAAAATATACCAAACTTTAGTGGAAGCAGCAGCTTCGGAGCATTCTGCGCGAATGGTGGCGATGCGCAATGCCAACGAGGCCGCAGGCGAGCTTATCGACGAATTGCAATTAACATATAACCAAACCAGACAGGCCGGAATCACTCGGGAACTTTCCGAAATCAGCGCCGCCAAGCTGGCAATGGAAGGATAATATGGATAAAGGAAAAATCACGCAAATTATTGGGCCGGTTGTAGATGTGGAGTTTGCAGGCAAGCTCCCAGAGATTTATCATGCCCTGGAAGTTAATAATTCGGGCAAAAAATTGGTTTTGGAAGTCGCACAGCACATCGGTTCCAACCAAGTCCGAACTGTTGCGATGGGTGCCACTGACGGTTTGGAGAGAAATTCGGAAGTAATCAACACCGGCGCTCCGATCTCTGTAACTGTCGGCGATGTCACTCTTGGCCGCATGTTCAACGCTTTGGGTGAGCCAATCGATGGCAAAGAGGCACCCAAAGGAAATAAAAAATACCCGATTCACCGAGCCGCTCCTGAATTTTCAAAGCAATCCACTAAAGTGGAATTGCTCGAAACCGGCATTAAGGTTATTGATTTGATTTCCCCGATCATCAAAGGCGGCAAAGTAGGGCTCTTCGGCGGGGCCGGAGTAGGAAAAACGGTTATTATCACGGAATTAATCCGAAACATTGCACAAGAACACGGCGGAGTTTCGGTTTTTGCAGGAGTCGGCGAGCGATCGCGCGAAGGCAATGACCTCTACCACGAAATGAGCGATTCAGGCGTTTTAAATAAAACTTCTTTGGTATTCGGGCAAATGAACGAACCGCCGGGAATCCGTGCTCGGGTTGGCCTTACCGGATTGGCATTGGCCGAGTATTTCCGCGACGAGGAAAAGCAAGACGTGCTTTTGTTTATAGATAACATTTTCCGATTTACACAAGCCGGCTCCGAAGTTTCTACGCTTCTTGGCCGAATACCTTCGGCCGTAGGGTACCAACCAACCCTGGCTACCGACATGGGCGAGCTGCAAGAACGCATCACGTCAACAACTGAAGGTTCCATTACATCGTTGCAAGCAGTTTATGTGCCGGCTGATGATTTGACTGACCCTGCTCCTGCCACGACTTTTGCGCACTTGGATTCGACTGTCGTTTTGTCACGGGCTTTGACAGAATTGGGAATTTATCCGGCAGTGGACCCGCTGGACTCCAGCTCAAGCGTGCTCGACCCGAATGTTGTCGGCAATGAACATTATGAAGTGGCCCGAGGTGTGCAGCGGGTTTTGCAGAAATACAAAGATCTTCAGGATATAATTGCCGTGCTTGGCATGGAAGAACTTTCGGATGAAGACAAACAGACGGTACAGCGCGCACGAAAGATCCAAAGATTCCTGTCTCAGCCGTTCTTCGTGGCCGAAATATTTACCGGCCGACCGGGAAAGTACGTCCCGTTGAAAGATACCATCCGCAGTTTCAAAGAAATTTTGGATGGCAAACATGACGACAAGCCAGAAGAAGCATTTTACATGCAAGGCTCCATAGATGACCTTAAGTAGCGTACAGCGGGCAGCGTAGTGATTCTGTACGCTGAACGCTTCACGCTGATCGCTAAATTTATGATTCACTTTAAGATAGTCACACCAGAGCGGGTAGTTGTGGAAACTGAAGTTGATTCAGTGACTTTGCCGACCACAATGGGTGAAATAACGGTACTGCCTCATCACGTCCCGCTGGTTTCGGATTTGGTGGCTGGGGAATTGCGGTTTAAAAAGGGCCATGAAGAGGAATTTTTTGCAGTCTCAAGCGGGTTCATCGAGATCAAAAAAAATAATGAAGTCGTGGTCTTGGCAGATACCGCCGAGTTTGGGCATGAAATTGACCTGGATCGCGCCCACGAAGCCGCTCAGAAAGCGCGCGACCTCATGAAATCCGTCGCGGCTGCCGAGCACCCCCTGCCCGCATCGGCTATTTTGCAAAAAAATCTGGCTCGGATCAAGGTTGCGCACAAGCACCGGTCAAAAAAGCATTAGTCTTGACTGCGGCTTTATAATTTGTTACCATCTCTAAGTTCTGCTTTTGAATTAGATCTCAAACCGAATTTGGCCCTGATTCAAAAACAGAACACATGGTGTGTTTTGTTTTTTCGTTCCGAACACAAAGGGGGATTTCATGGCGCAGCTGACTTCTGCCGATCTCGAGCTTATTGGAAATTACAAAAAAGCTCGGGTCCTGGACGGGATCAATTCGCATCTCCTCGATCCCAAAGAGGGGCTCTCGATTGTCATGTGCGGTGACCCAGACCAGCACCCAGAAGCATACAGCTATCACAAGGAAGACATCGTCAAGGCCGGTTGTCTGGATCGGATCCATCCGCCCGCGCCGCTCGGTGGCGCGCTGCGGCTTGCGCCGAATTCGCGCACCAACGTCGACACTCCCGGGTACGACACGGGCCTAATGTATGACTTGGCATTGGTGCATGCAAAGAAGAAGATCAAAACGGTAGCACTCTACGTTCATGCGCCTTGTGCCATCGCAGAGATCGCATCGATGAGCTTTGCCGAGATTATTAGCGAGGCATTCGCGGCGAAGCAGCGGATTAAGTCCGAGCTGCCGGGAATGAAGGTAGCCGTCTTCTGCCATATCGACAACGGCACCTGCAAAAAAACGTGGTTCGTTTGCCGCCAGAGGTGGGAAGAATACCATTCGCACCCGATGGCGCGTCTGCGGCTTATGTATCCGGATCGGGTGCAAATCTCTAACGCGCTTCATGCCTGATTTATCCAGCTCGCAAGTCTTTCAAGAAGTCCTTGCGAGCTTTTTTGTTTTTGTGTAAAATTTTTGAGTACACGATTAACAGTGCAAGTAATTTATGTCCCACAAAGCACAAGCTATAGCCCTAACCTGCATTGATTTCCGCTTCCGCAAGCCGCTGCAGGATTTTTTTGAAAACGAACTTAATTTATACGCAGTGGATCACATGGCCCAGGGCGGCGGGGCGAAGATGGTGGTGGAAGAAGGGCCGATCCGGGAATGGGTGTTCGACAACTTCGACATTGCTTTTAGCAAACATGACGTAAACCGCGTTATTCTCATAAACCATCAGGACTGCGGAGCTTATGGCGGCTCATCGTCCTTCAACGGCCTCGATGACGAGCTGGGGAAGCAAGAAATGTGGCTGCGGCATGCGGTTTCTGTAGTGCATTCCAAATATCCGGATAAACTGGTGGAAGCTTATCTGGCATTATTGGGTGACGGCGATCTAGTTACATTTAAAAAAGTGATCTGAATCTGTGCAGAAACTGAACTGGAAATTGAAAACCGATTTGGAGAGAGCTGGACTTAAAATTGTCCAGCTTTTAAATAAGGATAAATTCCAGGGATTTTTTGTAGGCGGCGCCGTGCGCGATCAAATACTTAAAAGGCTTTCCGATAATCTGGATATAGCCACAGACGCATTGCCTGACGAAGTGGAAAAAATCCTGAAAAAGGCAAACATTTATTTCAAACAAATCGGCAAAAAGTTCGGGACAATTTTGGCAATTGTAAAAGGGCAAAAACTCGAAATTACCACTTTCCGCCGTGAATCAAAGTATAGCGATCGGCGCCACCCTGACCAAGTGGAATTTATCCGGGAATATTTGGACGACGCCATGCGCCGCGACTTTACGATTAACACGATTTACTTTAACCCGGTATCGCACGAGCTATTTGATCCGGTCAACGGCTTAAAGGATGTCAATAATAAAATCGTGAGATTTGTCGGCGACCCCAAGGATCGGATAGACGAAGACGCTTTGAGGATGATTAGGGGAGTGCGGCTGGCAACAGTTTTGGATTTTAAATTAGAAAAAAATACTTTTGCGGCGATAAAAACCCGCGCCAAATACATTCAAACAGTTTCCGGTGAGAGGATTAAGTCGGAACTGGATAAAATTTTACTTACTTCAAACGCCGAAGATGGCATCAGACTCCTGGATTCGGTAGGGCTGCTGAAATTTGTATTGCCGCAATTTTTGGAATTAAAGAAAGTTTTTCATAATTCAAAAAAATATCATTTGGAAGGAAGCGTCTACGACCATACGCTTTTGGTTTTGGAAAATTCCAAAAAAGATTTGGACTTGCTCTATGCCGCGTTATTTCATGATATCGGGAAAATCAGCACTGGCCGGAGAATCTTCAAAGACGGGGAGTGGGTCAATACTTTTCCAGGACACCAGCCGGCTTCAGCCAGAATATTCCGCGAATTTGCCGCCAAATATCCTTTTTCCAAGCAGGGCCGGGATTTGGTTGATTGGCTGATTTTGCGTCATGACGACAGGCTGAATTACCGCGCCGCAAAGGAACGGAACCGGATTAAATATTCCCTAAATCCGGATTTTCCAAAACTGGTGGAGCTTTGGGCTGCTGATTCGCTGGGCAATTGCAGAATTTTAGAAAATGGGAAAACAGGCACTCGGGTCTCGGCATCGGTTGTTGTAGCAAAATCCCTTTTGAATCAAATTCAGAAACGCCAAAACTTGATCGAGCGTTTCAGCAATGGAAAATTTATCATTAGTGAAACAAAACTTTCACCGGGTGTGCGGATTGGAGAAATTTCGGAGCTGATGAAGATAAAAATTATTGATGGTGAAATAAAAAATTTGGTTGACGCAAAAAATTTTCTTAAAAAATTTGCAAAAAACACTTGACATAGTTAGCAATATAGTTTACGCTTGATGTGTAAGCAATTTGCCTTGATCTCCGTTATTGGAGTGAAAGAAAAGAAAAAATTATAAGTCTTGCGGCAAGAAATCTAAAAAATTTTTTGACTGTAAGGCACAAGGAGCTTCTGGCACAAAATGGCTAAGAAGAAAAAAGCTTCAAAGAAGAAGCGCCGATAGTTTCTTTTAAACGCCTCGCACTTATGTGAGGCGTTTAATTTTGGCAACAAAAAACACCAGCTTGTACTGGAGTTCTTTGTTCTGGCGCTCGCTACGGGATTTGAACCCGTGGTCTTCTCCGTGACAGGGAGACGTGTTAACCGGGCTACACTAAGCGAGCTTCTTGGTTGCGGGGGGCGGACTCGAACCGCCAATCTCAAGGTTATGAGCCTTGCGAGATGCCATTTCTCTACCCCGCGATGTCGTCGTTCGGGCAGTAATTTTTTCGGACACGTCCGCTGATGCGGACTAAAGCCTCAGGCATTGGAAAGCCTTCGGCATTGTCCTCAAAAATTCCTGTCCTCACTTTATAGATTCAACTTGGTGCCTGGGGGCAGAGTCGAACTGCCGACCTAAGGCTTATGAGTCCTTCGCTCTAACCAACTGAGCTACCCAGGCGAAATTAAAACAGGTTCGGATTTCCGTATGTCACCTTGGAATCGAAATCCTGTAAGCTTTAGAGATTATACCACTGGTTGGGAATTAAATCAAGAAAAAACCGCAGGCGAGTTTGTGGACTCGTCTGCGGCAGGTAGAAATATTTGGGACCTCTACTTGTTGGGCTGGACCGGGATCGAATGGTGATTCTCTCTCGGCACCCACATGTAGAAGTACTCCAGTTTGTGGACCCTCCTTGGGGGCTTGGAAACGACAGCCGCTTTCTTGACCTTCACTGGCGGCGCGATCTGTTGCTGGACTACCACTGCCTTGGATTTAGACAGTGTTTTTACTTTCTCCTGCAGTTTTCTGATTTCTGCTTCCAGTCTTTCTTTTTCGGCTACGGTGATGACTGGCCCTGCAGGTGCGGCGGGGACGGGAACCACAGTCGGTTGCGAAACCAAAGTTTCCGGCTCGCTGCTGAACTGTCTTCCTGTCAATCCTTCGGGCAAGCGGGAAATTCCAACAGTAGATCTTGACTTAAGTGGCAGCAGTACGTCTTTGCCCGATCCGATGCTGGGTCGGTTGAAGGCCGCAAACCACTGCGGCGGCAGGCCCGGAAGCAGCAGAAGCAGAACGAATGCAACTGCCGCCACTGCAGCAGCAGGAGTCTTTGTTGTTCTTGATCGAGCAAAAAAGGCAAGCCCCGCCGCGATCAGGAAAAGCAGCATGAGCATCCATGCGAATGGCAGGTTCCTGGCCCTCCAGAACAAAAACACAGTGGCGACGATAAGGATCACTCCAAAACCAGCAAGCAGCAGATCTGCTTCTTTTCGTATTGAGTTTGTCGGTTCTGCAACCGCCGCAGGTCTGGCGATGACCGGCTCCTCGATCGGCGTCGGTGTCGGCCGGGGGCCGAAGCTGACGATATGTGTGAACTGGAATTTGGTTGAACTGTTTTCGGTCGCTTTTTCGATGCAATCCATGATACGATTTTGGATTGAGCTATCAATCAATCCAAGCGAGCTTAACAGACTGCCAAAAGCGTCCACATCGACTTCAAAAACGTTGTTGGGATTCTCGATTGGTTTGATCGAGAATTCCTTGAACACGTAGGTGAGTCGTCTCGTCGAAAAATCCGAGTTCGCCGGTTTTTCATTGTCCGGCAGATTGTTTAGCACTATCTGCAGCTGGGCACGCAAACTCCTCTGAATCACATCCAGGCCGTCGTTAGCCATTTCATCCTCCAGAAGCATGAAAAGGAACCAAAATCGATATTCAAATCGATGTAATACTATACTACAAAACCTCAAGCGTTGGCAATAGTAGGATAGTTAGTAAAAATTGCGATTTTTTGGTATAATCACTGCATGCCAAATCAAGTTGTGTATTCAATTTTGGGGGTTATAGTCGCCGGCTTCGTCGCCGTTATTTTGATTATCCAAAAACTCTTGACCAAGCCCAAAGATTCGGAAGCCTTGAATGTGATGATGGAATGGATGAAGGAAATTAAACAGGAAACAGTGAGTAGCAAACAGAGGACCGAGGATACGCTGAAGGATTTAAACAAGGCTGTAAACGAACGATTAGATAATGCCGGGCGCGTAATAGCGCAACTTACAAAGGAGCTGGGTGGAGTATCGCAAATCGGCCCGGATATCCGCAGGCTGACCGAAACTCTGACATCCCCGAAGCTTCGCGGGAATTTTGGGGAAGAAATTTTGGAAAACCTGCTTACAGACGTATTTCCAAAAGAACTTTGCAAGTTTCAATATCGGTTCAAAAACGGCGAAGTAGTGGACGCTGCCCTTCAGGTCGGGGAAGTGCTAATCCCAATCGACAGCAAATTCAGCATGGAAAATTATCGGTTGTATAAAGAAGCGAAAACAGACGAATCTGCGGAAACCATGAAAAAAGCGTTTCTTAAGGATGTCAAAAAGCGCATCGATGAGATCCACAAAAAATACATCTTGCCCACTGAAGGCACTCTAGATTATGCATTCATGTTCATCCCAAGCGAAGGCGTGTATATGGAAGTGGCTGAGAATTTGGATGCCCAGGCTTATGCCAGGTCAAAGAAAGTTGTCGTTGTCGGGCCAAATACATTGAATATCAATTTGCGAGCAATTTTAGTTTCCCTTCGCGGGCAGCAAATCGGCAAAGCTGCCCAGCAAGTTTTGGCGGCTATAAACGGCATCAAGCAGGAGTCGGATAAATTCGGGAAAATGTTGGACACGATGGCTAACCATGTGAAGAATACCAACAACAGCATGGGAACATTGGTTGATGGATACAGCAAACTGCGGACCCAGATTGGGAACGCCGCCAACTTGCAACTCGAGGGTGAAAAAGAATCGCAAAAATTGCCAGAAACAATTTCAGACAAATTATTATAATTTAATTTTAAATATGCCAAGAGCAGAACAACGGGTAGGGGTTTTCGTGGATGTGCAAAATTTTTATTACACGGCAAGAAACGTTTATAATGCCAGGGTTAACTTTTCCAATATTTTGAAAGACGCGGTAGGCGATCGGCCGCTGGTTCGGGCCATTGCTTATGGCATCAAAGCTGACATGCCGGAAGAGCAGACTTTTTTTGATGCTTTGAAGAAAGCCGGCTTTGAGGTCAAGCTCAAAGAACTCCAAAGTTTTTACGGCGGGGCCAAGAAGGGCGACTGGGATGTGGGAATTGTTATGGATATCATAAAGCTTTTGCCTAAGTTAGATGTTGTAGTGCTGGCATCGGGTGACGGCGACTATATTCCGCTTTTAGAATATCTTCAAATCCAGGGTGTCAAAGTAGAGCTCGTGTCATTTGGTAAGTCCACTTCCACAAAGATGCGCGAGCTTGTGGATTATTATTTAGACTTGGATGGTGACCCCCGCAAATATTTGATGCCAATCCGAAACGGCCACCGGCGAAAATAATGAGTTTGCGAACGGACGCGTAGTGTCGACCAATTACGACGAGAGCGCTTGTAGCTCAGTGGATTAGAGCGTCTCCCTCCGGAGGAGAAGGCCGCTGGTTCGAGTCCAGCCAAGCGCACCAGGAATTACTTATTTAATTACGTAATTTTTTATTTTAAGTATGAAAATACTTATCCACAATTCATCCACTTTATGCACCTTGACGGTAAAATAGGTTAGGTATAAAGTGGTTCTTACCTCGATCTGAAGTAGACCCGGTGTAAGACTTAGTATTTGTTCCAACAAATGCCAGGTGTACAACACCAGTTCGAATCAGTCGAATATTCCAATCACAAATGGACCAATGATCGGTTCGTGATCCGACGAACCAAGCCTCCCAGGGTTATACCCGGGACAAAGCAAAATCAGAGGTCTATGCAATCGCAAATTTCTGGTTGCGGATAACCAGGCAGCACCGGGGTGCGGGGCAGAAATGCTTCAAGCCGGAGCTCGAAAGCGATGTGTGATTCGGGACCCAGAACCGTGGGCCAATGCCAGATCCTGAAGGATCAGGCTGGAGGACGCAAGTCTTCTGAAGGAAAGGTACTTGGAGAAGGTTCCAAGGTTCGGCGCAAGTCGAATTGTAACACGACTTTCGCGCTTCGGCGCGAGGGATGTGAGACAGCCGATCAAGGTTGTTCTTCTGGTCTACAGCATCAGAGTTTGAGTCGGCATTATGCCACTGGTCTAGAACGGCTTCCGCAAGGAAACGTTTTGTACCAGCGATACAGAAGCCATCAGCTTAAATTCTGGGCTGTAACCAGAAGACGCCGGGATCCTAGGAGGATCCTGCACGAGTCAATCGACTCACCCAAGATCAGTCAGCTCTCAGGACTGGTCTTTTCTTTTTGCTTGACGAATCAGGGAGCGTGGAGCTATGCTGGTGATGGAGATATTGCCGGGGCCCCGGCGTTCTCCACTGCCCAAATCAGGCGGTTTATGGTTCGTGGCTACGGGTTTCCTAAACTCACGCCACACGTCATCTCAGCTTAGAGATGATCCACAAACCTTTTCCACCTGTTGCAAGGAGGATCGCTTATCTTTGAGCGCTCAATCAAAGAACCAATCGCACCCTGTCTCATAAATTCATTCCTGTTCCGTCCGCTTCAGCGATTTCCCGCGGCCTACAGATCTATTCTGGGGCCTTTTTCTTTGCCTACGAAAGTACGAAAATACGAAAATTTTGATATAATCCAAATATGAAAAAAATCGCGAAAATTAATGAGAAATCTAAAATATTGGATGGCTTAAATTCCAATCAAGAAAAGGCAGTGACTTTTGGTCCGCCAGCTGGCGGAGGGCCGCTTTTGATAATTGCCGGCGCCGGTACGGGAAAAACCACAGTTTTAACCCGGCGCATAGCTTATCTTTTGGATCAGGGTTTAGCAAAGCCTGAAGAAATTTTGGCTTTGACTTTCACCGTGAAAGCCACAGGCGAAATGGAGGAGCGCGTGGACCAGCTGATGCCTTTGGGATATTCGGAAATTACAATTTCGACATTTGACGCATTCGCCGAAAAACTGCTCAAACAGCATGCAATCGACATTGGCATCCCTGGGGATTTCAAGATTTTGGACGATACCAAAGCGTGGATTATGATGCGCCAGCATATTTATGATTTCAATTTGGATTATTACAAACCTAAAGGCAATCCGGGCAAATTTATACACGGCCTGCTCCGGCACTTTGAAGCCGCCAAGCGGGAAGGAGTCACTCCGGAACAATATTTGGAATATGCCCAGTCGCTGCAGCTGAGCTTTGATTCTGCGGAAATCAAAAACAAAGCACGAAAACCCAAACTCAGGCTTAAATCAGAGACCGAGGTCGATCCGGCCGAAGCATCGAGAGTGATGGAATTGGTTAATGCTTTCTATACGTACCAAAAATTGTTATTGGATAATTCATATTTGGATTTTCGCGATCTTATCAATTACACATTGAAGCTTTTCGAAACCAGGCCCAAGATCCTGAAGTTTTACCAGGAGAAATTTAAGTATATTTTGGTTGACGAATTCCAAGATACTGATTTGGCCCAATACGAGTTGGTGAGATTATTGTCGCATCCGCAGAACAACATAACCGTGGTCGGGGACGATGACCAATCAATATACAAATTTCGCGGCGCTTCGATTTCCAATATCCTCAAATTCAAAGAAGATTATCCAAAAGCCTCTGAAATTACTTTGGTGGACAACTACCGGTCAGTCCAGAATATTTTGGACTTGTCGTACGGTTTTATTCAGCGCAACAATCCCTACCGCCTGGAAGCTCGGCTGAAAATTTCCAAAAAATTAAAAAGCCACAATAACCAAAAGGGCGAAATAGCGGTCCTGCATACGAAAAATGTTTACGAAGAAGCAAAAGCCGTGGCGGACAAAATTCTGGAACTGCAGGAGAATGAAAACCTTTCATTTAATGATTTTGCTGTCCTCGCGCGAGCCAATGACCATGCGGAAGCTTTCTTGTCCGAATTATCGCGCCGGAATTTGCCTTACATTTACGTGGCAAGCCGCGGCTTGTACCGCAAACCCCTGATCATCGATCTGCTGTCTTACCTTAAACTTCTGGACAATTTTCACCAAAACGACTATCTGTTTCGCGTTTTAGGTATGAAGAAATTCCGGTTCAACCATGAAGATTTAGTAGGTATAACGCATACCGCTTCACGCCGTTCGTTGTCACTGTATGAAGTGCTCAAACAATTACCAACGCTTACGCATGTCGCGGAGGAAACGCATGCCAAAGTCGCTGAGTTTTTGTCGCTTTTGGAACGGCATTGCAAGTTGGCAAACGAGCTAAACATCTCGGAATTGTTCGTTCGGATCGTGCGCGATCTTGGTGTTGCCGACCAGCTGGCGGAAGATAGTTTGGAAAACGTGGAAAACAGGAATTTGCTGGAACAGTTTTACCGCAAGGTGCAGGATTTTTCGCAGGATCAGGGCGATAAGTCCCTTAAATCTTTTCTGGAGGAGATTTCACTCGAACAAGAGGCGGGAGATAGCGGCACACTCGTCGCAAGCCCCGATTCCGGGCCCGAAGCTATTAAAGTAATGACCATCCACTCGGCGAAGGGATTGGAATTCTCTTGTGTGTTTGTGATAAACATGGTGGAGCAAAGGTTCCCATCCAGGGACCGGCGAGAGCAGATCGAACTTCCCGAAAAATTAGTGAAAGAAATTCTGCCGGAAGGGGACGCGCATCTTATGGAAGAACGAAGATTGTTTTATGTCGCGGCTACAAGAGCCAAACAATTTTTGTTCTTTACTTGGGCTGACGAATACGGCGGCGCTAGTCTCAAGAAACCTTCGCAATTCCTGATCGAAGCCGGTTTGGAAACAGCACGGGAACGGATCAAACCGGCAGGCGAGGTTTTCTTCGCGCAGCAGCCCGCATTAAACTTAAAGCTGAACGAACACCGGTTTTTATTGCCGGAAGCTTTTGATTTCTCGCAAATTTCAACTTTCAAAAAATGCCCGCTGGAGTATAAATATAAATACATGTACAAGCTGCCGCTGCCTGGCGCTGCCGCTTTGTCGTTTGGGTCCACCGTGCACAATGCGCTCAAGAAATTCCTGCAAAACATGATCCAGATCAATTCGGTGCAGCAAGCGGATTTATTCGGAACCAAGCTTGATAAAATCCAAATTCCAAAAAAAGAGCAGTTGGATAAATTTTATGAAGATTCGTGGATTGATGACTGGTATGACAGCAAAGCCAACAAAGAAGAATATCGCAAGTCAGGCTACCGGTATTTGGAAAACTTTTACCAAAAAATTTCCGAAGATCCCAAACTCCCGAAATATTTGGAGCAGCCGTTCAGGCTGGTTTTGGGCAAGTATAAGTTTAAGGGGCGAATTGACCGCGCCGATTTAAACCCTGACGGGTCATTGGACATAATTGATTATAAAACCGGGCAGCCGCGGACCAAGCTTGAGCAAGTTGACCGCGACCAGCTTTTAATTTACCAGTGGGCGGCCCAGCAGGGATTCGGGGAAAAAGTTTCGAATCTGACTTATTGGTATTTGGCTGACCTACAAAATACTTTGCCTTTCAAGGGCAGTACTGAGGATATCGAAAAACTAAAAAGCAAACTCCTGGAGACTATAGAGGAGATTGTCCGAACAATTGAGACAAACAGCTTTTATGAAGCCGACTTGCGGCACTCTCATGATTGTAAATTCCGGCATTTGGAGCGATAATTTGGAAATTCCTCCATTTTCTGGTATAATTTAGGCTACTTCCAAATCCTAAATTGCCGAAACTAATTACATTTTCCATCAGTTTAAGTTTATTTGTTTTAATTGCTTCGGCACTGGGATTTTGGCTTATCCTCACAAAACTCGATCCTCAAACCAGGGTTTTAAATCCGGTCTTATTTTATCTCGATGTTTCTGCGCTGGTGTTTTCTCTTACTTTTGCCATAAGCCTGGCCATACGCCATAAGTTTGGGGTTAGAGAATTTGCAGTCCAACACCTGCAAGTCTCTGCCAGGCAGTCGCTTTGGCTGATGCTACTGGTAGTCGTAAGTTTGGTCCTGCTTTCCGTTAACTTGTTTAATTGGCTGAACGGGACGCTGGTGGTGTTGTGCTTGGTTTTTTTGGAAGCTTATTTTCTATATAAATGACAGAGAGTTTGAAAAATCTGAAACAAGACGCGCTCGAAGATTTGGCCAAAGTTTCCAGTGTGGAGGAACTGGACGCTTTGGTAGTGAAATATTTTGGGCGGTCTTCGGGCCTTTTGAATAATGTTTTGCGCAACATTAAAAATCTATCCGAGGGCGAGCGGCGGAGCTTGGGCAGGGAAGCCAACGAAGTGAAAATCGAAATCTGGAAACAGATTGACGAAACCCGCAACAAGCTTTTAAACCAAGGCAAATTGGATTTTTTGGATTTGACTGTCGACGGCCAAACTCTCCTCGGGCACATTCATCCTATAACACAGATACGCAACGAAATTGAGAAAATTTTCAGGCAAATGGGGTTTGCCGCGATGCTTGGCCCGGAGATCGAATCGGATTATTACAACTTTGAAGCGCTAAACATCCCGGCTGAACACCCGGCTCGCGATATGTGGGATACTTTTTACGTAAAAAATACGGAAGCCAAGTCAAAATACAAAAAAGTTTTGCGCACTCACATAAGCCCAATGCAAGTGCGGGTTATGGAGGAGTTTACTCCGCCTTTTGCGGTGATTTCGTCCGGCCGCGTGTTTCGCCACGAAGCAACAGATGCTAGGCATGAGCACACTTGGGATTATGCCGAGGGATTTATGGTCGGCGAAAATATTTCACTGGCAAACCTAAAAGCAGTGTTAATCCAGACATTCCAAAGCCTGTTCGGCAAAAATGTAGAGATTAAGCTTCGGTCGTCTTATTTCCCGTTTACCGAACCAAGCCTGGAAATTATAATGAGCTGCATATTTTGCAATAAAAAAGGCTGTTCGGTCTGCCACACCGGCTGGCTGGAAATGGGCGGGGCTGGCATGATTCACCCGAAAGTATTCGAGGCTGCCGGATACCCGAAAGATAAATACACCGGATTTGCTTTTGGACTAGGCATTTCCAGAGTCGCTATGCTGAAATACAACATCCCGGATATAAGGATGCTTTATCAAAACGACCAGCGCCTTTTAAGCCAATTTTAAAAATTAACAAACCTCTATGTCTGAAACAAAACCAAATACGCCGGAGAAACAAGAAGTCAGCTTTGTGGTCATGCCTAAATCCGGCGGAAAGATAGTTGACCAAACTCCGGTAAACATTCCGCCGCCGCCGCCAGAAACCCCGACTCACGTTGTATCATCTGCTCCAAGCATCCCAGCTAAATCCGAATCCTCTGCTCGCAAATCTGTTTTGCCCTATATTATCATTGCTTTAATTGTCCTGCTGATTTTGGGAGGATTAGGATATTATTTTCTCGGGCCGTTTAAGAAAGCCCCTGCTGGGCAAAATCAGAACGCGTCTAGGCTCCCGAAAACCTGGCTCCAGCAATATTTTTCTCAAAATTTGGATGCAGACGGGGTTTGCAGCAACGATAATATTTGTGGAGAAGCTGCTGATCCGGATAAAGACGGCCTCACAAATTATGAAGAGTTCGTAGCCGGGACCAGTCCAGTGGTTTCCGATACTGACAGCGACGGCATAGCGGATGGCGATGAAGTCCATATCTACAACACTTTGCCTCTGCAAAAATACACAGACACTAGGGATATAGCCAAACAGAACGACTACAACGACGGCATTGAAATTAGAAATGGCTATGATCCGCTCACGCCGGGGTTGAAATTCACCGACACTAGGCTGCAACAAATCCAAACGAATATCCAGGCTTATGGTTTGCATGAACCGACCTTAACCACGCTCAAACCTGCGAACGCCACTCAGGCCAATCAGATCAATCCCAATGCCAAAACTCTGAAGGTGAATATTTTGGGCAATGTTTTGCCTAATGTCACAATCAATAAAGGTGACACTGTGGTTTGGACGAACAAAGATTCAACCACTCATCATTTGGCAATTGACACTTCCACGGGGTCCGACATTTCGGGCTTCGGCTCCACTGATCTCAAACAAGGAGATACCTATACATTCACTTTCAGCAAAATTGGAATTTTTAGCTACACAGATACCCTAAGCCCAATTATCAAGGGCACCATTACTGTTAAGTAGAAAGAGATTTCCTCGGGATGAATGATGATTTGAAACGCTGGGACGAAGACGCGGATGTTTGGGCGGATAAAGTTCTGCCTAATCGGCTGCCATATACTAAATTGGTTTGGTCGGCTGTGGAAAATTTATCCGGATCTATAAAAGGCAAGGTTGTTTTGG
>CAZOKE010000002.1:0-53134 GCA_964580495.1 uncultured Candidatus Saccharibacteria bacterium | reverse complement strand
GAACTATTAATAAATACCAATGCAAGAACGGCAATAGAACTATATTTTGTCTTTGGTTTTATCCTTGTCCTTGTAGCTGCAAGTTAATTTGCTGGGCGGCATTGCTGATTGATTCCTCCACACTCAAGCTCCGGACACTTACGTCGTCAATCATCTTACTAAACACGGCCTCGAAATTGCCAGCGTCTTTTTTGTACACGCTCTTTGCGGTCAAAGCGGATTCGGCATATACTCCAATTTCCGGGTCGGAGATTTGAGTGCTCAGAATATCTTTGCGGGACGCTATAAGTTTGTGTTGGGTGTAATATTTGTTGAGTTCATCTTTGCTCGTAATAAAATTCAGAAAATCCCAGGCTACAGCCGTACTCTTGGAATTTTTGTAAACTCCCTCCCCCCAGTAATTCGCGAAATTAACTTTGACCAAAGACGGATCAGAGGAGATTTGAGGTGCGGCAGCCACATCCCAATTTATATTTGGCCCCTTGGCTTGGATTTGAGGTTTCATATAATAGTAGGAAAGCATCATACCGACTTTGTTTTGGGTGAAAGCATCTACGCTGTTGTCGGCTTTGGCGTTCCAGGTGTAGCTTCTCTTGGTAGGATCGGCAAATTGAGTGAAAAATTGCAAAGCCGTAGCTCCGGGATTGGTATTGCTTCCGTCTTGTGCAGTTTGGTCAAACATGGCCGAGGTAAAATCGGAATTATACATTTGGGTGCCGTTTTGCAGCATAAGCAAAGACAGAATATCCACCGCGCGGTTGACATTGGAAGCCACGCCCATAGCTGTGCCGGAATGGACAAAGTTTCCTGGGCGGTCTTGTTTAGTTATTTTTTCGACATCGCTTTCAAATTCATTCCAAGTTGTCGGAGGCGTGGAGATTCCGGCTGATCCTAGTAGATCTTTGTTATAGTATAAGGCTAAAACATCGAGATTCATTGGGACCGCATAAATCTGATTGTCTTTAATAAAATCCCCGCTGGCCACATCCGCAAAGGCCGCTTTGTAAGTTCGAATGTTATTAGAGCTATTTGGCATCGGAGCCATTTTATCTAATTCGCTGGGCAGCCAATCATTATGGATAGAAAAAATATCCGGGCCATTACCCGAGGCAAAAGCCTGGACTAAATCGTTTTGATAGGTCGTGACGTCCTTTTTCACATAATTAATAGTGACGTTTTTATGCGAGCTCTCATAATCTGCAATCAGCTGCTGGACATTATCTGGATCTTCAAATGTTTTCCACCAAGTAAGTTCGACATTACCCGCCGGAACGTTATTATTGGTCTTGCCGGACAGCAGCAAAAGCCCTACCAAAGCGATAAGTAATATAACAATAATGCCCCCTATAATGTAGTATTTTTTTGACACGCCCCGTTACAACTTTCTTTGTTTTTAATTGAGTTTTATTTTGCAGATTTTCAGTGACTCGTTACAATTCGGTTGGTTTTATTGGTTGTAACGGGGCACGTTTGTTTCAAAAACCGATGTTTTGTTACAAACGTATTTTACAATAAGCCTATTTATTTTTCAAGTTGTTCAGATATTCACGGAAGTCATCTTTGATTTCGTCGTGTTTCAATCCGAACTCAACCACCGTTTTCAAATACTCTAGTTTGTTTCCGCAATCATAATAAGTCCCGTCCTTAATTTCCACAGCCCAACAGGCTTTTTCTTTTTCCAATAAAATGTTTACTGCGTCCACATAAACCAATTCCCGAGGTGTATTTTCTTTTTCAATTCGATGCATAGCCTCCTCGATGGCATTAAACATTTCAGGATCATACAGAGATGCGGAAACTACGGCATAAGGCGAAACCTCTTTTCCTGGTTTCTCCACGATCTGTTCTATTTTTATAACTCCTGGCTCCAGCTCTTTTCCCGCGGCATATCCATACCGCTTAAAATCTTCCGGCTTGTTTTTACGCATGCTTGCTAGAACCGCGCTCCCGCCTAATTTTTCATAAGCTGAAATCATTTGCTGAGCCCGGGTCGGTGACGCTTCTATAAATTCGTCCCCCCAAAAAACCGCAAATGGTTCATCGCCTACTATTTCACGGGCGTTCCAGATAGGGGTCGCGTTGCCCAAAGGGCCTTTCTGCCTGACATAATAAAAGTTAGCCATATCTGCAATCTTCCGGATTTTTTCCAACTCTTCATATTTTCCCGATTCCTCCAGTCTTTTTTCTAGCTCAAATGGGTAGTCGAAGTGGTCCTCAATTGTCCGTTTGTGCCAGCCAGTGACGATTATTATATCTTCAATACCTGCGGAAACCGCATCCTCGACTACATATTGGATAATCGGTTTATCCACGACCGGTAACATTTCTTTGGGTTGAGCCTTGGTGGCAGGCAAAAATCTGGTGCCATAGCCGGCTGCTGGGATGATCGCTTTTCTGATCTTTTTCATATGATTATTGCTAATTTTACCAATTGATAGTAATTCATACACAGCAAAAAACAATTGGTTACTGGAACCAAAATATTTACCAACCTTTATTCGACCTTGGGACGGTATTGCAAGGCTTCTGCCAGATGCACCAGTTCCAAGTTTTCTTTCCCTGCAAGATCCGCAATTGTCCGGGCTAATTTCAGGATCCGGTGGTACGAACGCGCCGAAAGATACATTTTGATTACGGCAGCTTTCATGAACTGTTGCTCTTGCTCGCCTAACTTGCAAAACTCCTTGATTTCTTTAATGCCCATTTCAGAATTAGTTTTAGTTTTGGTCCCTGCAAACCTTGAAGTTTGGATATCACGCGCGAACTGGACCCTTTTTTGAATATCTGCCGAAGATTCAGTATTTTGGTCCGAAGAGAGCTTGTCGTATTCGACTCGCCCAACTTCTACATGCAAATCGATCCGGTCCAGCAATGGCCCTGAAATCTTTTTTTGATATTTCATTATTTGGGATGGCGTACAAATGCAGGCCTTTGTTGGATCCGAGTAATATCCGCAAGGGCAAGGATTCTGCGCCCCGACCAATGTAAATTGGGCGGGAAAAGTTACCGTGCCCGAAGCCCTGGCCACAGTCACCACTCCGTCTTCCAAGGGTTGCCGCAAATTTTCCAAAACAGTCCGTGAGAATTCCGGAAATTCGTCCAAAAACAATACTCCTCGGTGTGATAAAGAAATTTCGCCCGGTTTGGGCGTGGAACCGCCGCCAACCAAAGCCACGCCGGATGTCGTGTGATGCGGACTCCGGAACGGCCGAGTCGTGATTAAGTTTTTATTAAGATTCAGCAATCCCGAAACACTATAGATTTTGGTAATTTCCAAAACCTCCTCCACTGTAGGCTTAGGCAGAATGCTTGGAAGAGATCTGGCCAATAAAGTTTTGCCAGTACCCGGAGGGCCTGACAAAAGGATATTGTGTCCGCCTGCAGCAGCAATCTCCAAGGCTCTTTTAGCAGATTCCTGCCCTTTTACCAATTTCATATCAAAACTGATCTCGGGTTTACTCAATAAGGTCTCCCAATCAGTTGGCGGAACCGGGTCTAATTTAATCAAACCTTGCAATACGCCAATCACCTGCAACAAACTATCCACCGCAAAAATTTTGATACCCGAAACTAAACTGGCTTCGGTACAGTTTTCTTTTGGGATATAAACAGCACCCATACCCAACTGTTTAGCCAAAATCACCATTGGCAAAACTCCGGACACAGCCCGAATCGTGCCGTCCAACGCTAACTCCCCCAAAAACATTTTGTCATTTGGGTCAAAA
The DNA here is from genome assembly GCA_964580495.1 of uncultured Candidatus Saccharibacteria bacterium. GTDB lineage: Bacteria > Patescibacteriota > Doudnabacteria > UBA920 > O2-02-FULL-48-8 > JAIFWV01. Next base: position 49,409 of record CAZOKE010000002.1, on the reverse strand, counting down.
AATATTTGCCCGGAATTTATCAGAGTGGACAATGCAATTGGCAGATCATAGTGGGTGCCATTTTTTGGCAGATCTGCCGGTGCCAGGTTAATGGCTACATGAGATCGAGGATAAATTCCGTTTGAATTCCGGATGGCTGACTTGACTCGTTCGCGTGCTTCTTGGACCGCTGCATCAGGTAAACCAACGACAATAGTTTTGGGCAATCCACCCGAGATATCTACCTCAACTTCAACTAAGGCTGCATCTAAACCCATCAAAGAAGCGGAGAAAACTTTCCTCGGTGCCCTGGGGTTACCAACGGCTTCTAATTGTTCGACCTCTGATTCAATAACTTTTTCTTGAACTTTCATATGTTAAAATAAACTCCGAACTTCCAGCCAAACTTATCCTGCATAAGTAGGCTGGATGTAATCGGAGTTTTCTATTATTTAGGTTGTTGTTCAACAAATCCAACAGCTTCTGCGACCGCTTCTTTGAATTGGTTTAATTCATTCTCAAAAACAGTCATGTAGGCTTTCTTCTTTTCCCCTTCCTTGCTGATGGAAGACTCAGTGATCTTAAGGTAAGGCTTATTGTTTTTGGTCGACTTAACATCTAAAAAGAATGTCCTAGCGCCGTTGTGGACCCTGGTTGAAAATAACGATGGTGCAAATTCCATAAAGATTCCTTTCGTACGTCCAACTATTTAGTAGTTGCAACGTAGCAATAATTTACCCCGACAATGTTAAATACTACTGCCGAGCTCCGGCTTAAGCCGAAGTTAATTGGTAAAGAGTAATCCGTTAAAGCGATCGTTAACTATAAGTGGAACGCCGGACAGATTTGAAACTTGATCAGCCAGGTTTTGGATTCGACATGAATGCTCGATCCCGTTCGCACAGTGTGCGCATAAACCTCTTAACTGATCCGCTATATTGACTTTTGTTTTTTCAAATTCCGACATTATTCCATTCTCCTAATTACGCCTATGACCTTACCCTGAATCGACCATTCATGTTCGGGGTAAATATTTGGGTACTCTTTATTTTCTGCTTTTAAATAAAACCTTCCATCCTTCTTCACCAGCCTCTTGACCGTGGCCTCATCGTCAAGAAGTGCTACCACGATATCGTTGATTTCTGCAATCTTCTGCTGTTTAACTATGACCAAATCTTTATCCAGAATTCCCGCATCCTTCATGCTCATCCCCTGCACCTTTAGCAGGAACACATCCTTTCTTCCTTTTATCAAACTCGCCGGCAGGTTCAGCCAATCCTCTATCTGCTCTTCGGCAAGCATCGGGAGCCCTGCGGTTACCCGGCCTATTACCGGTACACTAAGCAGCCCCCTGCCGAGCGGCTCTCCATCCGGATTAAGGACTTCTATATCTCGAGCTTTGCTGGAACGGCGGATATAACCCTTATCTTCCAAAACCCGGAGTAATTTCGCCACTGCGTTTTTAGATTTAAGTTTGAGGCTTGCAGCAATTTCAGATATGGTCGGCGGTAAGCCTTTCTTTTGGATTTCATCGGATAATAGATCTAATAATTGTTTTTGCTTGGGAGTAAGTTCTTGATTCATATAGTTCTTGGGAGTTTCGAAGGAATCAGTGTTATCGGGGCGGCTGTCCGATACCACCAACTCCTTCGTTTGAACTTCCATGATCTTATGGTATACGATCGTTCACCTGATGTCAAGATCCTGTAAATCCTAAAGAATTATGCGGAAAACAAAAAACCCTTTCGGGTTTTCCACATCTTCTTTAAAGACACTTTGGTGCGCGTGCCTGGACTCGAACCAGGAACCTAGTGTGTATAAGACACTTGCTCTAACCAGTTGAGCTACACGCGCTCATAACCTAACTGGCATATTATAGCGGGATTTGAAGATTATTTCCATAACAAATAAACGGCGAAAGTGCCGTTTATTTGCCATTCTGTAATTATTTAGCTGTTGCTTGAACCTCGACTGCGCCCGCGCGCCCGTCCGCCCTGCCTCCCGGCCCGGGCATGTCCTTCCGGATCACCATGCCAACCGCGTCCTGATCGTTTCTTCTGTTCTGCCATACAAACCCACCTCCTTTCAAACTTAATGCCTCATACATAACCTACAAGCTGGATAGAAAAATAGCTATCATTTAAGATAGCTAATTTTTGGTAACTGCTTTGAATTTTTTTGTATCATTCCACAGCCTGCTCTTGATTATTAATTAAAAATAAAGCCAACAGGCCTAAAACGATAAAGATATCGGCTACATTAAATGTAAAACCCAAATTGAGATCAATAAAATCCCGAACATATCCCAAGGTCAGCCGGTCCAAAAGATTCGACACTGCACCTGCTAAAATCATTGGCAATCCCCAATTAAAATTTCCGCGCGTTAAGTTTGGGACGTAAAGAATAAAAACAATGAATGAAACAATTACAACTAACAAGTTGATAAGGTTGCCTAAATTTAATCCGAAGGACAAACCATAATTCTTTACCAAATGCAGATGAATGCCGGATAAGAAAAAATCACGAGATGCAAAAACAAATTTCGTGATTTGATCAACAACTAACAACAACAGAAAATAAAAAGCAAATCTATTTCGCATGCTTGATGCAAGTCTCGGCAGTCGGCAAAGCGCGCAAGCGATCTTCTTCTATCTCATCCCCTTCGGCGCACACGCCATATGTCCCGTTTTCGATCCGGGCCAACGCCCATTCAATTTTTTTCAATTGCGATTCGAGGTCTTCCGTGACGCCAAGTTGATTGCTGAAATTTTCAACCTCGGAAGCATTATCCCCTTCTTCGTTCCCGAGCTCGTCATACTTGGGTTTGTAGTCGCCCGGAAATTCTCCTTTGCCGTCTTTGATATCTTCGTGGTTCAAAACTTTTTGCAATCGCTTTTGTTCCTCCAGCAACCTTTTCTTATTTTCTTCAATCAGCTCTTTTGAAATCATAATCGTTTATTTAATGCTGGTTGCAGTATACCAAAATCCGGGCAACAAAAAAAGACCTTACCCGGGTCTTGCAATTTTCGCTCCAAACTTTTATTAAAGTGGTTTGGAGCGGAGTCAGTCCGCTCATATATATAAATTAATGTAGCGCGTCTCCGCTCCGGAGATCTCTGTTCTCAGCTTATCTCCGTTCGTAGGCTGCGGGGCTCAAATTTTGTTTAAGCGCCAAAGCCTAGAACAGAGGTAAACATGTTAGATCAGAAACCTTTAAATGATGCCTATATGTCTAGTCAATTTATAAGCTTTTTGTTCAATCACTGTTCTTATGGTCTATTCGACCTAACAAACTTTTTGTTTTTTATTTTGGTTTTATTTTTTTTATATAAAACGTATTTTTATTTTTGTTTTACAAGCAGCTGGACTAGAACAGCTATGACGAATAGTGAAAGAACTTCCAATCCTCAACTGAATTTAAGGATTGAAATCTCCTTCACTAGCATCTAGGTGTGCCATTTCCTATTTGGTTTTTAATGTTCTGAAGGTATTATAGCAAAAAAAGATGCCGCTGTCAATCCAGCACCACTTTTTTACAAAAATCGTTGAAAACATTAAACAAAATTAATTTTAGAGGCATACAATCCACATTTATTTTTTGAAAAAAATAAAAAGTGGAGCTGGATTATCCTCAAGTTTCACGAGTTGAACGAAAAATCCAGCCCCTTTCGAGAAGTGGGGCTGGATTGCTAAAAATCGAGTGCTTATTCACCCGAGCCTGGGGCTAATTCGACCTCTTTCGCTTTCTTCCGTACGGCCTTGTCGATCTCTGCGGCAACTTTGGGATTGTCGAGGAGAAACTTTTTGGCGTTCTCCCGGCCTATGCCAAGTTTTGTTTCGCCAAAGCTGTAAGTGTTGCCGGACTTGGCAATGACGTTTTGCATTGCCGCCGTGTCGAGCAAATCTCCGGCATAGGAAATTCCGCCTTCCGAAAACATGATGTCGAATTCAGTCCAGCGAAAAGGCGGAGCAACTTTATTTTTCACAACCTTGGCGCGCACGTGGTTGCCGACGATGTTTTCACCTTGCTTGATTTGGGTCATCTTGCGGATGTCGATGCGCACCGAAGTATAAAACGGCAGCGCCCGGCCGCCCGGGGTAGTTTCCGGATTGCCAAACATGACTCCGATCTTCATTCGGATCTGGTTTATGAAAATTACTGTTGATTTCGACTTGGAAATTATCCCGGTGAGCTTACGCAACGCTTGCGACATGAGTCTGGCATGCAAGCCCATGTGCGAATCTCCCATTTCCCCTTCGAGCTCCGCTCTTGGCGTTAGTGCTGCGACTGAGTCGATGACGATGACGTCGATGGAATTTGATCTCACCAAAGCTTCGACGATGTCGAGCGCTTGCTCGCCAGAGTCCGGTTGTGAAATCAAAAGCTTGTCGACCTTCACTCCCACCGCCTTGGCGCGCTCCGGATCGAGTGCGTGTTCAGCATCGATGAACGACGCCACGCCGCCATGCTTTTGGACTTCGGCGATGATGTGAAGAGCGAGCGTAGTTTTGCCGCTGCCTTCCGGACCAAAAATTTCTATGATACGCCCTTTCGGAATGCCGCCGCCCAGAGCGAGATCGAGCGAGATCGATCCCGTCGAAATTGTTTCGACATTCATGGTCTTGGCTTTTTGCAGAGTCATGATCGAACCCTCGCCAAACTTGTCTCGAATCGAGGCCAGGGTCTCTTCCAGGTTTCCGGCAGATTCAATTTTGTTGCTTCCTTTTGCCATATGCTTTCTTTCTTTTTGCCTGTGGTGTAAAACAGGCGCCGCGCATTAATTGATAAATTTAGTGTAGCTAAGTTTTGGAACCAGTCAAGTTTATCCAGCACCTTCCTGCAACATTCCTATATTACAGCAAACTATGGGATTGTTAAGAAGTTTTTGCACTACAATAATCAAACGAACAAGGTGCTGGATTTACTGGTTGGTGGTCGAGGAAAATTCCACATTGCGGATGACTTCGTTGTCGCGGCCAAGTTTGCCCAGATCTTTGCCGTTGTAAATAATGTCTGTCGAGCCAGCGTTAGCCGAAGTGATTACGATATCTTTCTTGGCGGAAAAACTTTTTGACGAACCGGCAAGCATGGTGCCGCGCTGGACCACCAAGCCGTCTGCTTCTATGGAAACCCAGGCCGGGTCAGGGCCAATAGTCACGGTGATGTTCACCGGCAGAGTGGGTCCGGTTTGGGGCGCAGATTGGGCTAGCTGGGCGTTGATTTTCCGGGTAATTTTGGAAGTTTTGTTGAATTTATTTTTTGCCACAATTTCCACCACATTCAAACCGGGACCCAAAATGACGTTTTCGTTGAATTGCCCGTTTTTATCCAAAAAAACCGCTTGGTCGTTGATACTCACGTCTGACCCGATTTCCGCAGTACCCGAAACCACAATGCTGTTGCCGGAAATTGTAGCGTCCGAAGCTGGCTCCAAAATCGAAAGTTTCGGCGGGGCCAATACCGATCGGATTTCGGAAACGACATAAAAGGTGGCGCCCAAGAGTGCCACTACCGAAACCAACACTATAATCATTCTCGGAGTCAGCCAGACCTTTGGCTGGTTAAGCACGGCCCGGCGCGTATGCGCCGCGGCAAACCCGTGTTCTTTTTCAAATTGCTCGATCAAAACCTGTTCATCGATATGATAAAGCTGGGAAAGATTTTTAAGAAAGCCTCGGATGTAGACTTCGGCCGGCAATTTATCATAAAGCCCCGCTTCCAGATTTTCTAAATACATAGGCTTGATCTGGGACAGCAAACTGACAGTTTTTATGTCCATATTTAATTTTCCGCGAACCTTTTTCAGATAATCTCCGAGGGTGTCGATTTTTACGCTTTTGATTTTGAATAAAGTTTCGTCACTCATAATCGTGCCTACATAATACCACAAACAAAAAGCGGCAATGTAGCCGCTTTAGAAAAATATTTTATTCAGTAAATTAATCTTAACCGGAAGCAATTAACTTGTCAAATTATTGAAAATCATCAATTGTCGATTCTGCAGGTTGTCCTTCCTCATTATAAACTTCGCGAGGCTTGGCGCCGTCCGCCGGCCCCACAATCCCCTGGTCTTCCATGATGTCCAACAATCTCGCGGCGCGGGCATAACCGACTCGCAGCCGCCGCTGCAGCAATGACGCGGAAGCTTTGCCGGCCTGCCTGACAATTTGCGTTGCCTCCGGCAATAATTCATCGCCGCCATCATCCATGTCGGTTTCATAACCGGAAGTGCCCGCGGCTTTGGTGGGCTTTTCGACAATCTGTTCGTTGTAAATAACTTCGCCGGCTTGGTCCTTGATGAAATCCATGACTTTCTTGATTTCTTTTTCAGTGACAAACGAGCCTTGGATGCGCATCGGTTTCGGAAGGTCAGACGTGATGTAAAGCATGTCGCCGCGCCCCAGAAGTTTCTCGGCCCCGGACATGTCGAGGATGGTGCGCGAGTCGACTTGCGAAGCTACCGCAAAGGCAATGCGGGAAGTGATGTTGGCTTTGATCAAACCGGTGATGACGTCCACCGAAGGCCGTTGCGTGGCCAAAACCAAATGGATGCCCACGGCGCGCGCCATTTGCGCCAATCTCACAACGGCGGCTTCGACTTCGTTTTGGGCCACACTCATCAGGTCCGCCAATTCATCAACCACAACAACTAAATAAGGCATTTTGAGCAAGCTGGCATCGTTGAATTCCTGAATATTCCGCTTATGCACTTCTTGCAGCATTTAATAGCGGCGGTCCATTTCCATCACAGTCCAGCGCAAAGCATTCACCGCCTGTTGGTGATCAGTAATCACAGGGGTTAAAAGATGCGGCAGCCCGTTGTAGAGAGAGAGCTCGACACGCTTGGGGTCAACCACTATAAATTTCACTTCCGATGGGGTTGAGCGGTATAAAAAACTCAACAATACCGAGTTCATACAAATAGATTTGCCGCTGCCAGTAGCTCCGGCAATTAGCAAATGCGGCATCCGCGCCAAATCTGCGACTATGGGATGACCCGCCACATCGCGCCCCAAACTAAACGCCAGCTTCGATGGATTGTCCGCAAAAACCGGATTGCTCAAAATCTCCCGCAGGTGCACGGTCGCCGTGCTCTTGTTTGGAATCTCGATCCCCACTAATCCTTTGCCGGGAATCGGCAGCTCCATGCGGATCGAAGAAGCTGACAAGGCCAAAGCTAAATCATTTTGCAAAGCCCCGATTTGAGAAAGTTTCACGCCCACAGCTGGGCGCAAAGTATATTGAGTAACAGTTGGGCCGACATTGACTTCTCCCATTTCAACTTCGATCCCGAAATCCTGCAGAGTTTTTTGCAGGATAGCGACATTTTGTTCAATGTTGCCAGAGTCGACGCGGTTTTTTGCGTCATCCAACAGATCCAGGGGCGGGAATTTCCAATTTTTATCAGCCGCCGGCAATCTGGTGTTTAATTTAAGCGAAGCGACTTTGTCGTCGCCGGGCATATTCACGACCAAATTCTCTTTGGCGGCTTTGTTAGCTTCGCCCACAGATTCTTTGGTAAATCCGGCAGAGGCCGCATTATTGATCTTCAATGGTGCGGGTTTGGTTTTGCCACCAAGAGCTGTAGATTCTTTTCGCCATAAATCAAGAAAAGAGATGTTGAAGGTTACAAAAAACGAAACTACTATCCCTGCAATTAAAACAATTAAGCTGGCGATAAAGCCCATGAAATGCATGAGCGGATAGCTCGTCAGCACTCCTAAGTATCCGCCGCCTTTCCCTTGCTTTACCAGATCAAACGCCTGATTGACATCGGTTCTCAGCACCAATAAATGCAAAAACCCGGTCAAAGTTAAAGTCACAAGCACAGCGCCCACGTAAGCGTGCATGGAAACAGTATTGGTTTCATCTTCGTTTTTGGTTTGGAATAAAGCCACGGCAACCATGAGGAAAATTAAAGGCACAACATAAGCAACCCAACCAAACGCCAATTTCAAGACCTTATTGGCAACTTCCCCAAATGGCCCGGCCGATCCGGCCAAGCTTAAGGCAAACAAGATTGCCAGCACGACAAAAAAGACCACAGCTACGCCTTTTCTAGTTTCCTTTTTCAGGTTGAGCTGCGGACGTTTATAACTGGATTCAGCAATAGGTTTTTGTTTCCGCTTAGTCATCTTCATTTTATTCTCGCCCGCATCAGCGGGGAGAGATGCCCCGAAGGGGCAGAGAGGGTGTGTTTTAATGAATTTTGCTTATTTATTTTACCACAAAATCCCAAATAAAAAAAGATGACAATTACTGCCATCTAAATTATCTGCCAGCCCTTTTCTGTCCGTATTAATTTGCCTTTGACTTTAAAGCCGGAAGCCAACTTGTGCCCCCCGCCGCCAAAAATTTTGGCGATCTTGTTCACATCAACTCCCCGATCCGGCTCGCTCCGCAAACTGCCGCGGACAATATCGCCGTCTTGGCGCAAGAACATGGAAAATTTTGCCTGCGACATGCTAATGAGGAAGCTGGCAATGCCCGAGAGGTTCTCATCCGAAGCCTGGATGCTTTTCAAATCATCTTCGGTTAAGACCGAATAAATTATTTTATGCTTGGCGTCAAACCTGGCGTTCTCCAAAGCTTTGGCCCAGACGACTGCCCCAGTGGCATTCTGGCTGCCCATCGTCAGTTTGGCGATGTGGTCGACCCTGGCCCCTTTCTTCATAAGCTCGGAAGCGGACGCCAGTGCTGCCGCGGAAGTGTTGGCGTGTTTGAACCCGCCGGTATCGGTAAATATCCCGGTCAAAAGGCAAACAGCGATTTCCTTATCAATCGGCAAATCACAAACGTTAAAAAAGTGGAACATTAACTCCGCGACCGAGGAAGTCGAGGGTTCAACAATGTTGATGTGCCCGAACATTTTGTTGTCTGGGTGATGATCGATGTTGATGATTGGAACCGACAGATTGTAAAGCTCCGGATGATTGGTGCGTTCTATGGTGCCGCAACCAAAAGTAATTATTAAATCAAAATTTGTTTGTGCCAACTTCTCTCCGACTTCGATTGAACCATGCAGGAATTTCAAGCTTTGGGGCACCCCTTTGCGCACAGCCGCATCCACATGCTTGTTCATTTTTTGCAAAGCTCGTTTAAGTGCCAGCAGAGAACCCAAATCATCCCCGTCCGTATTTTCGTGCGTGGTCATAAAAATCCTGTCAACTTTTTGGATTAACAGCAGGGCTTTTTTCATATTCATTTTGACATCGTTGGGAATAGGCATAGCTAGCAATAATAACAAAAAACCGAGCTTAGGTCAATGCTCGGTTAATCTTCAGTTTCTTTAATAATTTATTAATATGGGAAGAATACTGCTCGGAATGGTCAACTTCGAAATGGATCCTTGGTACGTTCTTGCTTTTGAAATATTCATACATAGCGCCTTGGAGGTCGTATTTATTTTGGGACAAAGCTTCAAGTACAGCCTGCTCATCTTTTTCCTTGTCACTGAATATTGTTATCCAGACTTTCGCGTGTTTGAGGTCCGGCGTGACCTCGACTTTGGAAATCGTCGTCAAAAACGGCAGTTCCAGCTTCTGCATTTGCAGGCCCAACTGCTCTTGTAATGTTGCAGCAACTTTATCGGTTCGATGAGACATAAATTCCAAGTTCCAAAATCCAAAACTCAAAATGTTCTAAAATTTAATTTTTGAATTTTAAGCTTATCCTTGCAATCCTCGCTTCCTGACACTCTCTTCGTATACTACCAAAACATCACCTTCCAGAATTTTCGTGGTAGTTTTGATACTTACTCCAAATTCCGTGCCTCGCAAGACTTCGTTAGACTTAATCTTATTTTGCTGGAGTTCGGTAATTTGTCCGCGTCCCACAATCTCATCACTGCCCGCCCGCTTAATTTCCACCTGGGCTTTATCTTTGATTTTGCCTTCGGCAACTGTGCCGCCCACAATCATCTTATCTTTTTCAGTTCGGAACACGGCCAAAATTTTGGCCCGTCCCAAATCAGTGCGCATGACTTCTGGTGTCAGCATGTCGATGACTTGGCGGGTCAAATCTTCCACGAGTTCATAAATAATGTCATAGAGCTGAACCGGGACTTTTCGGGCTTGAGCCAATTTTGCAGCTTGCGGGTTTAATCTCGTGTGAAATCCAATGATAATCCCGTTTGCGGATTGGGCGCGGAGAATATCGTTTTCATTGATCTCCCCCACTCCCTGCTCCAGAATATTAATTTTGACCTCGTTGTTTTTCAGTTTATTGAGTGCATCGCCAATCGCCTCCAAGCTGCCCAGCACGTCAGCTTTGATAATCAAATTCAATTCCTTGCCGGCGACATTGAGTTTGGATGAAGTTTGAAATTTCTTGGCTCGTTCGGATTTAACCACTTCCATGGCCACTGATCGCGCTTCATCAACTGTCGGATAAACCCGCAGGATGTCTCCGACTTGAGGCACTTCCGAAAGGCCGGTTATGAGCACCGGCTGGGCCGGGCTGGCTTGCTTGATTTTTTTGCCAACAGAATCTTCCATGGATCGGACCTTGCCGTGAGCTTTGCCCAAAGCAACGATGTCGCCCAACTTCAGCGTGCCGTTTTGAACAAGAACGGTAGCTGTCGGCCCTTGGGTCCGCGAAAGGTTGGATTCAATCACCGTTGCCAAGACCTGGCCATTGGGATTGGCTTTAAGTTCCATGACTTCTGCCTGCAGCAGAATCAATTCCAGCAGTTCGTCCACACCTTGTCCGGTGAGGCCGGAAATTTTTGCAATCGGAGTTGTTCCGCCCCACTCTTCAATCAACACTCCATAATCTGCCAATTCTTTCTTGACCCGTTCGGGGTTGGCATCCGGTTTATCAACTTTATTCATAGCAACTATCAGCGGGGTTTGCGTAAGTTTTGCACGATTGATCACTTCTACAGTCTGAGGTTTCACGCCATCATCTGCTGCCACCACCAATACAATAATATCTGTAACATTTGCCCCGCGAGCACGCATGGCAGAAAAAGCTTCATGTCCCGGAGTGTCGAGGAACGTAACCAACTTATCTTTGTGCGGCACTTGATAAGCTCCAATGTGCTGCGTGATTCCGCCGGATTCTTTTTCTACGACTTTGGTTTTGCGGATGGTATCAAGCAATGTAGTTTTGCCGTGGTCTACGTGACCCATGACTGCCACAATCGGCGGCCGGACCACAAACTCATCCGGTTTTTCTTTCTGTTCTGATTCAATTGCGTCATTTACAAAGCCCAAACCCAGGCGAGTCGTGGATTTTTTGGTTTCAGATACGTTGTACCCCAAATCAGAGGCGACAATAGCGGCTGTGTCATAATCAATTTCTTCATTAATAGAAGCCAGTACGCCATTTTGGATAAGTTTCTTAATCACCACTGTCACGTCCAGTCCCAAAATTTGCGCCAATTCTTTGACACTCATTACAGCTGGCAGCGAAACTTCCTTCGGCTCTTTGGGTCCGGTCTGCACCGGTGCTCGCTGCTGCGACAAAGAGTTGAGTATCTGCTTTGCCATTTGATTATCTATCTTATTGGCTTTTGGGCTAACACGAAAACCAGCTTGGTTGATCCTCACCCGAAGCTGGGCCACAGACATGTTTAGTTGTTTCGATAGAGTTGAAATATCCATGGTATTTTTTTAAGTCACATAATATTCTGCCACGATTCGTATAAAAAATCAAGTATTTACTGAGTTTGATTCTTAGAGGTATTGTAAGCTGCCAAAATTTTTATGAATGGCTGATGAAACGACTCGAACCCGATTCCACCGAGAATTTCATTTGCAAAAATTCTGCGGCAATAACCCAAACACATCCTAGGTGCTTGGGTTTTTTATAAAAAGAAACCGCCCTGGTTAGGCGGTTTCGATTCCTAGATGCTGTTCAATTTTTTTAACTCTCGTTTCAATTCGATTGACTTCTTTATTGAGGATTTATCCAGTTTCTTATTTCTGACATTTTCATACTTTCTGCCGCACATAAATGATGTATAAATATCTTATGTCTTCCCAATCTCTGTTGTCAATAACTAAAAAAGCCCCGCTCTCTCGCTAATCGAGTCCGGGGCTTTTGAATATTTATTAAACTCGTGAACCAACTCTGACTTTCTTGGCTTTGGCTTTGGCGGCTTTCGGCAGGATCACTGTAAGAATTCCGTCTTTCAAATCGGCGGAAACATTTTCGATATCAACATCCACGGGCAGTACGACTGATCGGCTAAATGAACCCCAATAGCATTCCTGATAAAAATAATCCTCTGACGAAGCTTCGAAGTCCCGCTTGCGCTCGCCGCGGATCGTGACCATGTCATTGGCTATAGTGACATCGATGTCTTCCGGTTTCACGCCGGCGATAGTGGATTTGATGATCACGTTATCCTTGGTCTGATACATATCTATTGTCAGTTGCCCCTCGTATTCGGAAAGCCAGTCTTCTTGCTGCTGCTGCGGAGCGGCGTCTGTAGCCTCTTCTTCGTCTTCTGCCATGTTTTCCATCTCGTCTTCTTCTTCGTTGATTGCTTGCGTGCCCATGAGCTTGTTGATTAGGTTCTTGTCTTTAGCCATTGTTTTTAAATGTTTATTAAAAATCTAGCACCTCAACTATATCTAGTTGAAAGCTGTGTGTCAAATAATTTTCCAAAGACAATTAACTTACAATAATTGGCAATAAAAAAGCGCTTTTAAGCATTCTCAATTGCATCATTCGCATCTAATTTCGTATATTCGCATTATTTTATTAAACTTTAAACGCGGGCTCTTGATAATGCGTTACCCTAGTCCCGGGCCTTATCGAATCCAAAGCGGCAATAATGCTGATCGTACCCGGCGGTTTGATAATTTTTTCGAAAGCATTCTCCCAATTTTTGCGATGCTTGCCTTCCAAAATTTCTTCCACCAAAAATACAACTTCCCGCGGTACGCGGCCATGCTCCACAATATTATTTTTGACGAGGAACTTCAAATTTTCCTGCTCGTGGCCGGGCTGGACGTCTGTTAAGACCATCGGCAATTTTTTGATGATCGCCTCTCCCATGGTCGGCCCACCAGTTTTGCCCACCATGACATCGGAAGCGGACATGAGCTGGTCGGCTTGGTTGGTGTAGCCATAAATTTTTACGGGATGCAGGTTGGGCGCGCTGATCGCTTCCAGTTCTTTTTTAAGTTCCGCGTTGTTGCCGCAAACCGCCACAATTTGGAAACTTTTTTTCGAACGCAACAGCTGCAAGAAAATCTCTTTGGAAGCCATGCGCGGCCTGGCCCCGTTAAACAGCAAAACCTTGGGCATGGTGGTCAGAAGCCCTAAACTCTGGCAGGTCTCAGTTTTATCCAAAATCTTCGAGAACTTTTCCGATACAAACAGGCCTGTGATCGCTATGCGCTTCTTGGCTACTCCCATGGCTTCCAACTGCCGAGCTTGGTCGGCGATATTGCAGCAGTACAAATCAACTTCATCGAAGAGCCAGAATTTATGCAAATGATAATCCGAAAACACTGCCACGACTTTGCCCCGGTACAAACCTTTGGATTTAAGGTAAGCCAGCACGCCCGTGCATGCGGCTTGGGTGGAAATGACTATGGCCGGCTGATACTCGCGCAACAGCTGCAAAGTTTTTTTGGATTGGAACGAAGCAATAGTCTTGCGCAGCGGCAGCATGACAAACATCACAAATTTGGAAGTATAAAGAAAACCCCAAAGCGGCGCTAAGTGGTCTGTAATATTCGTATAGGCTTTGCGGATCATGGTAGCAAAAGCGCCGGCTTCGACTTCGCCGATATCAGCCACTCTCGGCTCGTACTCTTCGGACTTTTCCAGCTGATCGTAAATGTTGTAAGCCGTGGCTTTAATGCCGTAGCCAACCGATGTATGCAAGATTAAAACTTTTGTTTTTGGCATTTCGTTCGTAGTGATTATAGCTACATGATAACAAAAAAACGCCCCAGCCGTAAGCTTAGGACGTTTTTTAGTTGGTAATATAATTAGAACTGATTCTTGGGAGCCAAGTATGACATAATCCAGCCGGTAATGGCGCCGGCAATTATTGAGAACGCGACATCCATGCCCATCAACCACACCGTCCAGTTCTGGAACAAACCGTGCGCCAGAATCGCAAAGAACCCGAAAGTGGTAAATCCAATCATGGTCCCGCCCCAAACATAGTCGCCCATGGTTTTTGACAATCTCGGCAGAGTCAAGCCAAATGGGACGGCCACAATTATGTGAGCCAAAATAAACCAAAGCATGCGAGGTGCGGGTGCACCGTTGGCACCATGGACCACAATGCCCTTAAGGTGTTCCGGGTATTGACCGCCAAACACAACGTTGTGCCAAAGCAAGGTCAGTACGACCAAGACCACAAACGCTACGACCCAATTTCTTATCATTTTCCCCATAATATTGAGAGGTTAATTAACTTGGGATAATTATAGCTTTGGAAAATGCTTAGGTAAAGCTCAGGCTTGAATTATCTTCAGGACTTCTTCCGCAACATCTTTTTTGCTTTTGGTGGCATCCACTATATGGTCCGTTAAAGTTTTTTGGATCATGCCGTGCCTTTCAAACTCCGGTATGACCACTTCCAACTCATACTCCTCATCATAATCGTCACCCAGACGCTTGGCCCGGCGCTGGGCCATGAGGCTAATCGGCAAATCCAAATATATTTTTTTATCGAACATGGAAGCCAAATCCTCATTCGTCAAAATCAGAGAGCCTTCGACTAAAATAATTTTTTTGGGCTTCAAGGTGTAATCTTGTGGAACTTCTCCCGACCGCCAAACAAACGTTTTATTTTGGACCTCTTCCCCAGTGCGTAATTTCTTCAAATGATCATAAATCAAATCAAAATTATAATTGCCGGGCAACTCCCAATTTTTAAACTTCCCCTTCATGGGAAAATTTTCCGGCGACTTCAAATAGTCATCCTGCCGGATATGTTCGAAATCGTCTCCGAAAACGTTTGCTAGATACCCAGCCAAAGTTGTCTTGCCAGCTCCCGAAGGCCCGGCGATTCCTATGATTTTCATAAACAAAAAATCGCACATGCAAATGCGATCGTAAATAGGATATTTAAATTTGGCGGAAGCGAGAGGATTCGAACCTCTGAAGGGCGTTAACCCTTACCGGTTTTCGAAACCGGCCCGTTCGACCGCTCCGGCACGCTTCCGTTCCCATAGTATAAATTATTTCCACTCTTAAATAAAGATCCCGCATCAAGTGCGGGATGGTTCGAGTATAAACTGTCTTTGAAAATATTTTAGCGAGTGAAACTTTTTTAAACATAATTGCACAAACCCGAAACTGCGGCGATGTTCGGGCGTTACGCCAAACGCCATCAAAGCTTCACGATGAAACTTGGTCGGATACCCTTTATGCTTATCAAACCCATACTGCGGATAAGTTTCGTGCAGCTGCTTCAAAAGATTATCGCGTGCAACTTTGGCGATTATCGAGGCCGCCGAAATCGACAAAATTTTTTCATCGCCGTCCACCACCGCCTGTTGTGCAACGTTTAAACTTTTTATTTTGTGCAAGCCATCGAGAAACAAAAACTCAGGCGACTGTTTCAGGCAATCAATAGATCGTTTCATCGACAACAACCCAGCTTGGTGAATATTTATTTCATCTATTATTTCACGTGAGACAATCCCCACACCGAAATCCAAACTGTGATCTTTGATAAAGTCGACGAGCTCTGCCCGTTCTTCTTCATTAGTCGTCTTCGAATCGCGGACTCGGTACCACCATTTATTTTTACTGCGCTGCCGGCCAATGGAGTTAGCATCCAAAATGACTGTGGCCGCCACCACCGGGCCGGCTAGCGGCGCAATGCCAACTTCGTCGCAGCCGGCGACTCGACTGTAACCTTCCTCAAACATTTTTGTTTCATATTTAAACGTCGGGAACTTCATTGGTTTTTCTATTTAGAACTCCCCTCTCCTTTTCTATTTTCCTAAAGTTTCCTTCAGCGGCGTCCAATAATAATCCACCCAGCCCTGCTTGATATCATCATAGTGTTCATCTGGCACTCCAGTTTGGATAAATTCCAATTTGGTTTTGCCTTCAGCTGCCGGAGCAAATTTGAAAGTCGCTTCCGAGTACACCCCGTCTTCCCAATCATCCCCTCTCCAGGACTGGACAATTAATTTCCCCGGCACAAGTTTCACATTTTTGCCTTCGATATACCCGTCCCAGGCCGTAAATTTATCGCCGACTTTTTTGCCGATCACGGCTTTGGATCCCGTAAACTCACTGTGTTTTTTTGAATCCATAAACCAATTATAAAGTTCTTCGGGAGGAACATTGAAAGTATTGGTTTGCTTTATAGTTTTCATAAATTATTTTTTCATATCAATTAATCCGACAACATTCCCCTCACTGTCCGAAATCCGGGCGTATCGCCCATTCGGAATCGGCATGGCCTCGGTCACCAGTTTCCCGCCTGAAGCTTCGACTTTTTTCACCGCATCCTCGATTGAGTCAACATATATAACCACAATCGGCGTTTGCGTGTTTTTTCCGCGCTGATTGAGCGCTCCATTGATAGCCCCTTTCTCCTCAACCATGTTTTGATCGTCCACCTTGGCAGTTTGCGCCAAAACATAGTCCCCCATTTGCGGCCCCAGATCGTTGAGCTTCCAGCCGAAATTATCGGCGTAGAACTTCATTGCCCGTTGTTTATCGTCGAACGGGATTTCAAAATGTACCACTTTGTCCATAATATTATTATTAATTAGAGTTCTAATATTATAGAAGAACTAAATTGCTAAGACAATTGTAGAAACAAAAAAGACCTCACTCTGAGGTCTTTTTCAGATTACTGAATTCCGCCTGGAGTCAATGTGTGGACTCCTGAACTGTAATTTTCTTCCCCACTCGTCCCTAAACAAAACTTTAGCGCATACGAAGAGCTAGTCGGGGTGTAAACATAATTATTGTTTGCGCTATTGCAAGGACTGTCTGCAGGTTGAGGCGCTTGAGGAGTGGTAGTAGAGAAATACGAAGCTAACTGTTGCAGCGTTTGTGGGTACTGACCTTTTGCTTGTTTATAAAGATCCAACTGGACTTTAAATTGTCTGACATCACTCAGCCGCTTTGCGTCCCGTTGAGTCAAACTGGCCTTATCTAGAGTTGAGGTTACTTGAGGGTTTTTTTCTAAACTGCTGGGTGTGACCTTGGAGCTTAAAAATAGATCATAAGCTACAAAAGCGACAACCAGGATTACAACCACAATCAAAAATGTTTTCCACATAAAAAAGAAATTTAATGTTTAACCTAAGCTTAACATGCCTATTGTAAAAAAACAAAAAAGACCCCGCGATTGCCACCTCCTATTATTCTCGCCCGCAAAGCGGGAGAGATGTCCGACAAAGTCGGACAGAGAGGGTGTTTTATCCTGAAGTCTTTTCTGGTGGACCCTACCGGGCTCGAACCGGTCACCTCTTCCATGCCATGGAAGCGCTCTACCAAATGAGCTAAGGGCCCGCGCCTGCTCCCTGCCCGCCTGACATTTATTGGTGACCCCGGCTGGAGTTGAACCAACATCAACGCCTTAGGACGGCGCTGCTCTATCCATTGAGCTACGGAGTCAGGCGGTCGGGCGGGTATCCATTGAGCTACGAGGGCTCAATACATACCGAAGTTTAACTTCAATATTTTACTGAAAATTTGCTTTCCTGTAAACCATTGACATTTGGCCCATTTTGGGCTATAGTATTCGGTCACAGACTTGTGATTAGGTTCCTTCACAACTGAATAGGAGGATTGCCGTGAAGGGCATGATTGTCTACTCGTTTGCCTGGCGCAAGCAGGGGCATAGTCCCTGCAACGTCCGACTGGCCGAAGCCGCGATCCGAGCTCTCAAGTACTACAACGAAGAAATGATGATATTCGCGCAGCGGCCAACCGCCGCAGTGCTCAAGGAGCGCGGAGTCGACTGCAACGCAATCAAGAAGACCCCCGGCTACGAAGGCTCGGAACAGCCCACGGAACAAGCAGCAGAAGCGTTCCGGCGCGCAGGTATTATGGAAGTAATCCCAATAGCCCACACCCCGCTGCAGCTCTGGAAGTGTGTTGGTCTCGTCAGAATAGCGGGGTTCAAAACACCTTCGTTCCTCAAGCTGATGTGGCTGATCGGCTGGATCGGTTTCGACTGGCTTTCGGCCCAACCATGGACCCGTGACCCCTTCCGGATGGTCTTCTACACGATCCGCCAGGTGTTCTTCGGCTACCGCCCACCACCCGAATATTCGGAGTAGTCGGCCGCAGTGCGTGTGAACCTTAAACAAGTTCCACGCCTGCGGTTTTCTTTTTTGCCTACAAATTCTAACGAAACTTGTAATTGCTTTCCCGTAGCGTTATAATTCCTTTTTCGTAAACGGAGGGGAACCCATGATCAATAGCCGAAAACTTTTGGAAGCGGGATTGTATCTTGTAGTTATGCTTCTGCTAGCAGAAGCAATTGGCATCGACGCAACACTTGCAAAGTTGCCGTTCTTCATCAAACTCGTCGTGAACATCCTGATGATGGCGGTATTGCTGGCCCTGATCTGCGGCGGGCGAAACGAACTTCGCCGCGAAGAATAATCTTTCCAAGGCTTGCGTGCCCAAATGAGTACGCAGCCTTTTTCTTTCTATTTACTAATTCCTTATTACTATTTACTATTTAACTCATGATTGCGACATCGCACGTTATTATTGGTGGGGCGGCTGCTCTGGCCGTAGGTAGCTTAACCCACAATCCTCTGGCTGGGCTTGCTGCTGGTGTAGTTTCACATTTAATTTGTGACGCTCTCCCCCATCTTGACGGCCCTATCCGGCCAGACCTGGTCTCTCCGGAAGAATTTGAAAAAAATATTTGGAAAAACAAAGGGTTTCTTTATTTTGCAATCCTTGATTCCCTAATCGCATTCTTCTCCACTCTTGGTATCTGGTACCTTAAATTTAAATTGTCTTTGATTTCTATGTTTGCGTGGGGCGCTTTCGGTGGCTATTTAGTCGATTTGGTCGACAATTTCCCGCTTTGGCGCAACCAAATTCATAAGGTCCCATTCTTCAAACAATTCCACGAGTTTCATAAATGGATTCACAACAACTGGCGTCAATATTTTCCCGAGCAAAAATACTGGCTGCTGGGAATTATTACGCAATTGGTTCTCGTGCTCCCCTGCCTTTACTACTTAATCAAATAGTTTCATACAAAAAAACCGCCTAGCTTTGTCCATCCTGAACTTGTTTCAGGATCTACAACTGGCGGTTTTTTTATTTAAGTTTAAATTTAATAATTTTAATTAGATCAGTTGGTTTCACCTCACGCTTATATAAATAATGTTTCAAAAGCTCATTGGGGCCCCACTCGCATGCAGCATAAGCGAGCACGGTGAGGAAAATTGCGTCAGGAGCCATAAATTCTCTTTAGCGAAGGATAGCTGTTTTTTGAGGACAACCTCGCGAGCTCTTCTTTTTTCTAGCGAGGGCATGTGTTTCATCTCAAAGCGGGTGGCACGATTTTGGGGACCCTGACAGCGCGCAGCGTAAGCGAGCACTGGCGGGGTAAAAATCGTGACAGGACCCGTATTCAAATGAAACACATGCCCGAGCGTCCTCTGGTCGGGGTGCTGGGAATTGAACCCAGTCTACACGCACCCGAAGCGTGCGTACTACCGGCATACTCCACCCCGATTAGTTAATTCGTGTATTATAAATACAGAGAAAATTATAGCTTTTTTGTAAACAAAAAGAAAGACGCTTATACTGCTGATACATGTGGGACAGCAAATATAAACGTCGGGTGGCCGATGGTGGGTCATACGTCGTCCTCCGAAGGCATTTGGTTGATCTGCTCGAGTCGGTTCCGCAGCTGAGCCACCAAAGACCGGATGGCTTCGCTGTGGCGGCCTTCGTGGGAATTGCCGTTCGAATTAGCGGCAATCCATCTGTCGATCTGCTCCTTTAATCGGTCCCGTGCCTCTTTGTTTGCGGGAATAGCACTGGCGCACAGTAAGGCGCCTTTGTTCTTCTGCTCTATCCGCTGGAACTCATCCATGACCTATATCACCTCCCTCCTTGGAAGTAAGCATCTAATCATACAACTAAAAAAGACATTTTACAACTGTCTAGATCAAAGTGTTAAAAAGACTAAACCAATTTACACAATATTTTACTTAATTTGTCAATGTTACACATGAAACAATATTTTCTAAATTTCCGACAACTGCCTATCTGGGAACTAGCTTTCTATCTTTTTCTTATATTTCTCCCTACTCAGATCAGAATCATTTTTTCCCCGTCATCGGCCTACATAAACTCATATTTTTCCTACCCTCTAGCTTTTCTAGTTTATGCATCAGATATTTTGCTGTTTACCGCGATAGTTTCATACATTGTATTTTCGAGGAAAAAATATGTTTCACAACTTAAAACATTATATATTTTATCAATATTAATGATTATTTGGGTTATTATTGATTTGTTCCATGTGAAACATTTAGGACTAGGGTTATTTCAAGCATTTAAATGGATCGAATTCATTCTTATTGTTGTGTTTGTTGCTGCGATATCGAACCCCAGAATATTTAAGATAAGTGGCTGGATATTGTTCATTTCTGGTATTTTTCAATCAATTCTGGGAATTTTACAGTTTCACGTGCAACATTCAGTTGGACTAAGACTTCTGGGTGAATATGTACCAGATGCTCTAACTCCCGGTGCAGCTACAATTGATGTAGGATCCAAGTTATTACGAGCATACGGCACATTTCCACACCCAAATGTATTATCTGGCTTTCTAATAATTTCTTTAATAACGGGTTTTTATATTGCTTCACGTGCAACATTTAATTCCGTGAAACTATTTTCATATTTTGGCCTTTTTTCATTGTATATAGGACTGTTTGTCACTTTTTCACGTGTTTCATGGGTTTTGGCTGGATTGATCACAGTTTTATGGTTAGTTCGTATCTATTTAAGGGATAATTGGAAAACATCCTTAAAAATCTTAGTTATAGCATTTGTTTCATGTGGAACAATCTTGCTTCTGTGGCACAATCTTCTTTTTACCAGAGTTCAAAGCTTATCAGGATCGAAAGCCCTAACAGATAGAGGCACTTTTGACTACTTTGGCATCCAAGTGATTAAATCGCATCCATTTTTTGGAACCGGACCAGGAAACTACATTCCTGCGATTGAGAAAATGTTTCACCTGCAACCATGGGAATATCAGCCACCCCATAATATTTTCATTTATATAGGTGCCAGTTTAGGTTTGATCGGATTGGTTCTCTTCGTCTGGTTTTTATTGACGATTTTTCGTTCCACATGGAACACCAGACCGTCTGATTATAGGTTTGCGTTATTGCTCTTGGGATTTTCGCTTTTGTTTATGTCGATGTTTGATCATTTTCTTGTTACAATTCAGCAAGGACAACTATTATTTTTTACAAGCTTGGGGCTGATGGCGGCATCGAACAATTTAAAGAAACCGGATGTTGAACAAAATTAAAAATGTTATAAGAAAATTTACTCCTGAACCTATAATAAAATCCTACCATTATACGTTGGCTCGTTTTGCCGCGTCGATGTACGGCTATCCTTCGAAGCAGCTTTACATGATTGGCATAACCGGAACCAAAGGCAAAACCTCCACTGCAAATTTCGTCTGGTCGGTATTGGATGCGGCTGGAATCAAAACCGGGCAAATCGGGACAGCAAACATCCGGCTGGGGGATAGAGAAATGCTAAACGAATTTCACATGACTATGCCCGGGCCTTTTGTACTTCAAAAAATGCTGAGACAAATGGTGGACTCCGGCTGCTCGCATTGTGTGATGGAAGTTACAAGTGAGGGGATTAAATTGTTCCGGCATATTGGGATAGTTTTTGATTGCGCTATTTTTACGAATTTAACACCCGAGCATCTGCCCAGCCATGGCGGCAGTTTTGAAAAATACAAACAGGCCAAAGGAAAATTGTTTGCATCCCTCATGGAACACGTCAAAAAACTGAATGGCAAATACGTGCCGAGGGTAATTATTGCCAACAACGACGACGAACACAAACAATTCTTTTTGAATTTTCCTGCTGATCTAAAAATTACCTACGGCTTGAGACCGGGAGCGGACTGGGTTGCTGAAAATATTAAAGAAACTCCCGAGGGAGTTGATTTCGTGGTAAAAAATCAGGATTGCCATATCTCCGTGCTTGGAGGATTTAATGTTTATAACGCACTGCCGGCCATGGCTCTAGCTGCAACGGCCTTGCACCTGAACGGTGATGATATTCGAAAAGGATTGAGCAATTTAAAAGTGATCGAGGGCCGGATGCAGAAGATTGAGGCAGGACAAAACTTCACGGTGATCGTGGATTATGCACACGAAAAGGTGAGCATGAATGCGGTTTTAGACACCGGGCGCAAGATGGCAGGCAGCAACAAAGTCATTGTCCTGCTTGGAGCCGAGGGCGGGGGACGCGACAAAGCCAAACGGCAGCACATGGGCGAAGCCGCTGGAAAAAAGGCGGATTTTGTCATCTGTTCCGATGTGGATCCCTATGAAGACGATCCGTTTCCGATTGCCAATGATATTGCCATTGAAGCCGAAAAACACGGCAAAATCCGCGATCAAAATCTATTTGTAATTCTGGATAGGCGAGAGGGGATTGATAAAGCTTTGTCCTTGGCTCAACCAGGCGATATAGTTATTATCACCGGCAAAGGTGCAGAGCAGACCATGATTAAAGACGGCAAAACGATCCCTTGGGACGACAGGATTGTGGTAAAAGAAGAATTGAGAAAATTAGTTCAACAAAAAACCGCCTAACCGGCGGTTTTATTTTTTATTATATTTATTCACGAGTTCTCTGGTGGACTTAGGCAGAATCGAACTGCCGTCCCCGCAATGCGAATGCGGTGTACTACCACTGTACGATAAGCCCGTAAAATTGGTCAGGGCGAATGCCGCGTAATACCACAGCACGACCGGGCCATAAATTTTAGAACTTCAGCAACTGGGCAAAGAACTGGTCAACTTTTCCTGTTGAACGATTTACGAAGAAGAGGCCTAAGACGATTGCAAGGAAAATTAAGTTCATGGTAATGACAAAAATCAGATCTTTGCGGACTTGGTGATATTCTTGCTCGTCGTTTTGGACCGAAACCTGGTTTAATTTAGACATAATATTACCCTTTCTATTTTGCGATCCTAATCCACGAATCATCCGAATGCTACGAATATTTGTAGATTCGGATCACAATTCGGATCATTCGGATCGCTTCATATATTAGCATTCGGTTGGGGATTTTTCAAACTCAAACAAAGCATATATACTTGAGGTGAAGATGCTTTTCAATCTGACCTACATCAATTTAAGTTTGGCAATCCTGCTGCTAGCCCTGGTCGGCTGGCAATTTTTCCGCATCAAGAGGCTCAATGAAATCCGCCGCCATTTTTATTCGCAGGGACTAAAGAAGAATCTTGAGCAGATCGTTATCGAACAGGACCAATCAATCCGCAAAATCAATGAAAACCTTGACCACATTGCTGGACTGATTGCCGCACTTACTGAAAACAACAAAAACAACTACCAAAAAATGGGCTTTGTTAAGTTTAGCCCATTTGGTGAAGCAGGCAACTTAAGTTTTGGGCTGGCATTGTTGGACGATCGCAATAACGGAGTAATTCTGCAATCGTTTCATGGACGAGAAGGCACGAGAGTTTACGCCAAAGACATAAAAAACGGGAAAACGAAAGCCAAACTTACGGAAGAAGAAAAGCAGGCGTTAGAACAAGCAATTAATCCCACAAAAGAATAATATGGCACGCAATGAAATCCCCGAGACTATTGTTTCGACCGGTATGCGAATTGAAGGCGAATTAAAATCCTCTGGCAATATTCGCATCGACGGCCTGGTTTCGGGAAAGGTCGCCACCTCTCAAGATCTCATGATCGGGCCCAGCGCCCAGATCGATGCCGACGTGATAGCCCAAAACGCAGTCATCGCCGGGACAGTGAAGGGGAATGTTACCATAAAAAATTCACTCAGCATCCTGGAGACGGGAAAAATCATCGGCAATATTGCTTGCGCGCAGATTTCCATCCGCGAAGGGGGAGTATTTTCCGGCAACTGTCGAATGCAAGAAGCTAAGAGTGGCAAACCCCAAGACTTGAATAAGGAATCAGGAATAATGAATTAGAATTTGTTTATTCAAATGTACTATTACATTGTCGATGCCAACAAAGTAAACCAGCGCGATTTCGAAAGAGTACAGGCCAATCTGTACTCTTCTATATCTGAGTACCATATCAGCGGGGAAATCGTACGGGTAACCGGGATCCGCACCATCCGGCAATTGGTGGAGACCGCGTTTTTCCACCAAGCCAAAACAATCGTGGCGGTCGGAACCGATGAAACTTTGGATGAAATCGTGAACGTGGCCGGAGATCGCGATATAACTCTGGGATTTATTCCTTTGGTTCAAACAGACTTGTCTTACGTCTTGGGAATTCCGGATATTGCCCAAGCCTGCAAATTCCTGGCTGTAAGGCGAGTGGAAGAAATCGATTTGGGATTAATCAACGGAAAACAATTCTTATCCAAACTGGAATTTGGATTGGATGTCAAACAAAAAACAGGCTTTGATTTCTTCGGGTTGAACTTTGCAAAAAAATTAGCCAAAACTCCAACATTGGAAACGCGATTTCGAGTCGATAATAATTACCAGGCCAGCTCGGAAATCTGGTCAGGGTTGATTCTAAATACCAGGGGAGCCACTTCGTCCAAAGAAATCGGCAACCCCTCGGACGGGGTTTTGGATCTGCTGCTCCTCCCTAAAGTCAGCCAAAGCAGCGCCTTTACCCATAAAAATCAAATTCTCAAAGGTGAGTTTGAAAAAATTCCCAATGCTTCCGTAATTCATTTCCAAAAATTGGAAATGATAGCTCCATTGAACATGCGCATTCGCCTGGGTTCCCAGGAACTAACAGAAGTTCCAGCTACCATCAGTATTAAACCCAAAGCCCTTAAAATCATCGTCGGACGGAATCGCACATTCTAAATCGCGCCAGTATTCAGAATCTTGTAACTTTTTCCAATAGCTCTTCTAAACCAATTGGCTATGATGCAGGAGAGAGGGGGTGATAATTTTATGGCTACACGTCGAACTTCCAATACCGCCAGCATCATTAGTTTATTGATCGGTATTTGGCTAATTATTTCTCCATATATACTTAATTATTCGAGTTTCGGAATTTCTTCATCTAATGCGGTAATTGTCGGCATTGTCGTGGCAATTTTAGCTCTGATTAAATTAGCAAATTACGAAGCCAATTGGGCGGGTTGGATTAATTTCTTATTGGGCCTATGGATGATCATTGCTCCGTTTGCAATGGGCCACGGCTCTGTTGGAACCGTTGTTTCAAATGAAGTCATTCTCGGCATCATTTTGGCGATTTCATCCCTCACCAGTTCCATGGCAGGCTCCACAATGCAGATGGAAACATAAAACCCGGCCCCTCAGGTCGGGTTTTATGAAATCTTATTTTTTTATGCAGCATTGACTTAATGCTGTTTTTTTCGTATACTTTTGGAGATTTTCAAATTGGGCACGTGGTGGAACTGGTATACACGTACGCTTGAGGTGCGTATGCCTTATGGCTTGAGAGTTCGAGTCTCTCCGTGCCCACCATGGACGCTTAGCTCAGATGGTTAGAGCGTCTCGTTTACACCGAGAAGGTCTGAGGTTCGAGTCCTCAAGCGTCCACCAGAATGCTATAATGTAATCCCGCCGCGGTAGCTCATTGGTAGAGCGTCGCCCTGAAGAGGCGAGCGTAGTCAGTTCGATTCTGACCCGCGGCACCAAGAAAGAATGCAGGTATGGTTTAGTGGTAGAACACGTCCTTGCCAAGGACGATGCGCGGGTTCGATTCCCGCTACCTGCTCCAGAAGAAAGAACCCCATTTTTTGGGGTTTTTTCTTTGCGGAAAATTGAAAATTCCGGCCTAACCCTAGGCATTGACAAAATGCCAGTTTTGTGCTAATATCTATAGTTGCGTACCCCATCCCTCTCCGGAGGGTGGGGTTGGCAACAAAAAGCTTCGCAAATTCGAGCTTTTTGAGGCTTAACCCCGCAACTGTTCTTTATTAATTAATAAAGGTCATACCAAACCCATTATTTGTCCTTACCCATCAGCTGGTGGAGCCAAAATTCCGCTGGCCGGGATTCATAAGGATGAATATTGAGCAAGGAATTCAAGATGACAAGCCGTTTCAATCGGTTAAGCGTAATCGATCAGGCCTTACTGATAATCCTGATTGCCGCGACAAGCTTAGTCTTGCTCCCATACAGAGCAGCTGCTTCAACCGATTTACCAGCCCCAGTGGCTGGCAAACAAACAGCAATCGTCTTTGAAATAAAAAATCTTTCAACAATAAAAATCCCGACTAACTATACCGACCAGAATGATACTCCGACTGCGGAAGAAATAGCTGCCCAGCAAGCCCAAATCGAACAAGCGAATTTTGATCAAAACGTCGCGATCCTCCAGGCCTACCTTTCACAGAAAGGTTCTCCTCTGGCTGACCATGCCGACACTTTGCTGAAAAGCCAAAACTGGAAGCTGGTCTTAGCCATTTCCAACGGTGAATCCACGATGTGCAAACATCAAATGTACAACAACTGTTGGGGCATTGGCGGAGCCTGGAACATGAAGCGTTACTCTTCTTTGGATGAAGGAATCGTGGATGTCGACAATTTGATTACCAACAAATATGTCGCCCGCGGTGCTGATACTCCGAAGGAAATTGTAAACCGCTATGTGGGTTCCTATTCACCATCATGGGTTGCCGCGGTTTCTCAAACTTTGAATCAAGTCAACCAATTACCAATGGTCGACTAAAATAAAGCCCTCCTTAGCGGAGGGCTTTAAAATTTCTTAAAACAAAAGTATAATATTGGAGACCTTCTACAATTTAAAATGCACAGCTGATTAAAAGACCTTCTAGAGCATTTTAAATTGAGAGGAGCAGCAAGTCGACCGGAACACAATCGCCGAAAGCGATTTGCGGAGTTCGACCAGCTGCGACGATGGCGTCATGGCCGAGCGGTTAGGCAGAGGTCTGCAAAACCTTTTACACCGGTTCAACTCCGGTTGACGCCTCCACAATGCCTGGGTGGCGGAACTGGCATACGCATGGGACTTAAAATCCCAGGCCCGCAAGGGATTGAGGGTTCGATTCCCTCCCCAGGCACCAAGAATTACAAAAAGGTACTTGCAAAACTGCCAGTGGCAGTTTTGTGGGAATCGAAAGCCGGAATCCGCCAGCAGGCGGATGAGGCGGGGTCGCAACCGCGAAGCGAGTTGTGACCGATTCCCTCCCCAGGCACCAATTAAAACACCAATGGTGTTTTTTTATTCTCCCACAAGCAATCCACATATCAGCGTTGACCCAATTGTCAGTTCCTGATAAAATTTTGTCGAAATCAAATAAACATTATTTCCCACTGAATAATGGATATTATCAAAAAAATCCGGCCGCTTAAGGCAACTTACTTAAGCCTGTCACTGAAACACAAATTTGGAATCATAATCACTCTGCTTAGCCTCATAACTTTTCTGCTGCCGCACGAAACGTTTGCTTCGTCAATACCGGACGGGCGAACCAGCGGTTCTATGATCTTTGTCATTGGCGACCAGGTCACTTATCTGAATAATTTGAACTTGCAGTTGACCAAGTACTTTGAACGCAAACAGATGCAGAAAGATTTGGACAGGCAGCTGCTGCTTGCGGCCAGGGTCAGAAACTACTTGCGCGCGCAGGGTTCGCCTTTGGCAAATTACGCTTCAACTCTAATCCAGCTCAACAATTGGAAAAAAATAATCGCGCTATCCAATGCCGAAAGCTCGTTTTGCAAACATTATCCTGCTGACAAAGCCAATTGCTGGGGGATAGGCGGAAGCGATTTGTGGTATATGGGATCCAACCTCGGGGAAGGCATTATTACGATGAATAATTTTCTAAACGCTTACCCGAACAATTCCCTGCTGAAATACTCAGACATGACTTTCAAACAGATGAACGGAGTTTACAAACAGCCGCCCAAAGACCATTGGGTCCAGAACAACCAATCCGTTTACAATGATTTGGTTAAAATAGAAAATAGCCTCTAACCGATTGAAATAAAAACCGCCTCGTTCGAGGCGGTTTTTTTTATTTAAACTTTTGGCTCTTCTGGTTTCGCGTCAACTTTTGCCGCAGATTGTGGTTGAGTCAGGGCTCGAAGCGAGAGGCCCAAGCGGTGCTCTTGCGGCTCGATGGAAATAATTTTAAATTCTTTCTCGTCGCCCACAGAAACGACTTCCGACGGGTCTTTGGCTTCTTCCGAAGACAATTCCACGGAGTGAACCAAACCATAGATGTCGGGATCCAGTTCCACGAATGCGCCAAACGGCATGACTTTGGTAACTTTGCCTTTGACGACCTGCCCGACTTCGTATTTCTTTATGGATTCGAGCCAAGGATCGGCCTGCAGCCGTTTGACTGACAAAGAAATGCGGTCGCGATCAATGGTGATGACTTGAGCCTGCAATTTTTGGCCGACTTTATACAGGTCTTTGGGGTGTTCAATCCGAGACCAGGCCAATTCAGAAATGTGTACTAATCCTTCCAGGCCTTCGCCGAATTTGATAAAGATGCCGAAATCCACGATTCCGGAAACTTCGCCTTCCACCACATCGCCAATTTTGAGTTTGGAGATTTTGGCGCGCAAGGCTTCTTCACCCACGGCTTTTTCGGAAACAATCAATTTTTCTTCTTCCGCATCAGCAGTGATAATTTGAACGTTGAAGATAGTGCCGACATAACCTTTCAGCACTTCCAGGATTTTGTTCTTGTCGCCGTCTTCGACGCGCGGATAATGCTCGGTTGAAAGCTGGGACACCGGCAAGAACCCGATAACCCCATTGACTTCGACCATAAGCCCGCCTTTGTTGGCGTCCAAAATCTTGGTTTTGATAATTTCGCGTGAGCGCATGCGGTCCTGCAAGGTCTGCCAAACGCGCTCCTGGCCGGCAGCGCGGAAAGACAATTCAATGTTGCCTTCCTTGTTTTCCGGTTCCAGCACGGAAGCAAAAACTTTGTCTCCGATCTTCAAAGAATCCAACCGGACCGTTTCGTCGTACAGCTCTCGCCCTCGGACCACGCCCAACCCATAACCCTCGATGTCGATGTAAACTTCGTTTTTCCCGACAGAGAGAATGGTACCTTCCAGAACGTCCCCGGTCTTGGGGACCTTTATGTCCACGCCTTCCGAAGCCAGCAATTCCTGCATGGTTTTGGCTTCGGCCATGGTTTTAACTTGTGTCATGTTTTAGAAATATTTATTGGAATGTTCGACGCTGCGACTTTCCAACTCCTTCCTGCCCGCCAAAAGCGCATTGCCAAAGGCGGATCATGATCTTCCAAAGTATACGCTTTTTTTGCGCGGAAATCAAGAGTAAAAAGCCTTTCCAAAAAGGGTGAAATTTGATAGAATAAAGTGTACTTAAAGCATGTAACATGTATCATGTACCAAGGCTTAAAAGACCTCGGTTATGATTCGTGTTTCATGATACATGACTTATGACTATCTCCTGGTACGGGCTTTCTAGCTTCAAAATTGTCAGCAAAGATGTGACTATAATCACCGACCCGTTCGGCAGCAAAAGCACCGGGCTCTCTCCAGTCCGCGGCACGGCAGATATAGTTATCTCATCCAACCCGAAATCCGATTCATCCAACAATTTTGCGTCGATGCAAGGTGAACCGTTCGTGATCACCGGCCCCGGCGAATACGATATCAAAGGCATTTTCATCATGGGGGCAGCTGCCGAAAACAAAGAACTCGGACCAAATACAATTTATTCGATTGAAGCCGAAGACATCCGGGTTGCGTTTATGGGTCAAATAAAACAGCCCAACCTGACTGATGAACAAAAAGCCTTGTTCGAAGGGGCCGATATCGTGCTTATCCCTGTGGGCGGTAAACAAGTTTTAAACTTTGATGACGCAGCCAAAATTTCCACCGGACTGGAACCGTTTATAATCATTCCGCACTCCTATAAAATTCCGGGGTTGGAACTTAATCTGGAGAAACCCGATAAATTCCTGCAGGAAATGGGCGGCAAACCGGTGGAACAAGACAAATTGACGATCAAAAAAAAGGACCTGGTTGGCGAGAGCACCAGTATCGTAGTCCTCACGCCACAGAGATAAATAATCTCCAAAGGGATGAACAATATCCAAAGCTTTATCAATAATTTGCAAAATAAGCCGTATCAGACCCGCGTAAAAATTCTGTGGGGGACTGTCATCGCTTCCACCTTAATCTTAATCGGGCTCTGGATCTTGGGACTGCGTTCGGAATTTGGCAATCTCGACAAACAAAGCGTGTTGGGTTCAAACACCCAAGTTTCCACAATCAGCGCCCAGCACTACACCCAAATTGACGGCGCAGAAATTGCCAACAACCAGCTCTTGATTTATTTTTCTGTTAAAAACGACACCGGTGACATTTTGAATTTTTCCAAACCGGCCGATGTTAAGCTAACCGTAAATGGAAAAGACAACAATCCTTCGAAAATTACCGACCGGCAAAACCAACCTTATGTCCAAAAAATTCTGTCGCACACACAAAATTTCGGGATTGCTGCATTTGATATCAGCCAATTTAAGTCAGGTCTCTTGACTTTCGATAATTTATCATTCGAAAACAACCCGCAAAGTACTTTTAAGGAGCAAGTTAACGTCGATTTAAGCAAATTATCTCAACCTAAAGACATAAGGAACTAGCATGGCCAAAGAAG
The DNA here is from genome assembly GCA_964580495.1 of uncultured Candidatus Saccharibacteria bacterium. Lineage (GTDB taxonomy): Bacteria > Patescibacteriota > Doudnabacteria > UBA920 > O2-02-FULL-48-8 > JAIFWV01. The sequence continues at coordinate 18,622 of CAZOKE010000002.1, read as the reverse complement.
AACCAAAAAAATTCGATATCGGCACCATAAACGCCCGCGCAATTGAGCGCGAAATGGAAGAGTCTTACCTCGACTACGCGATGAGTGTGATTGTTGCCCGCGCCTTGCCCGACGTACGCGACGGCCTTAAACCAGTTGCTCGGCGCATTTTGTATGCCATGAGCAACATGGGCTTGCGGCACAATGTCAAAACCACAAAATCCGCCAAGATCGTCGGAGAAGTTTTGGGTAAATACCACCCTCATGGAGACTTGTCGGTTTATGATGCACTGGCGCGACTGGCTCAAAATTTTGCCATGCGCTACATGCTTGTCGACGGCCAAGGCAACTTCGGTTCCATGGATGGCGACTCTCCGGCCGCCATGCGTTACACCGAAGCTCGCATGAGCGCGATTGCCGAAGAAATGCTGGCTGACCTGGAAAAGGACACTGTGGACTGGGCCGACAACTATGACGCTACCGAAAAAGAACCGAAAGTTTTGCCAGCCAAAGCGCCGCAGCTTTTATTGAACGGCACTTTGGGCATTGCCGTCGGCATGGCCACAGACATTCCGCCGCATAACATCAGCGAAATCATCGATGCCACTGTCAAACTGATTGATGACCCAGAAGCCACAACCGAGGACCTCATGGAATTCGTCAAAGGCCCGGATTTTCCGACCGGCGGCATTATTTACGACTGGAATGCCATCAAGCAAACCTATGCTACCGGGAAAGGCCCGATAGTTATGCGCGCCAAAACCGAAATTATCGAGGAAAAAGGCAACCACCAAATCATCATTTCCGAAATCCCTTACCGCGTGAATAAAGCGACGCTGCTCGAACAGTTCGCCGAGCTGGTCCGCGACAAAAGAGTGGAAGGCATCCGCGACTTGCGCGACGAATCCGACAAAGATGGGGTGCGGATTGTCATTGATTTAAAAAAAGACGGCCTGCCAAACAAGATTCTCAATCAACTGTTCAAATACTCCAGTTTGCAAGAAACTTTCCACGTCAACATGCTGGCTTTGGTTGACGGCATCGAGCCGCAAGTTCTGAATTTGAAAAATATTTTGGAATATTACATCGAGCACCGGTATGTCGTAATTACTCGCCGCACCCAATTTGATTTGACCAAAGCCCGCGACCGCGAACATATCTTGGAAGGGTTAAAAATCGCGCTGGATCATATTGACCGAATAATTTCCACTATTCGCAGCTCGGATACCACTGAAGAAGCACATGCCGCGTTGATGAAAAAGTTTAAGCTCTCCGACAAGCAGGCCACAGCCATTTTGCAGATGCAGCTCCGCGCCTTGGCCGGTTTGGAACGCAAAAAAGTCGAAGATGAATTGAAAGAAAAGAAAAAACTTATCGCGGAATTGGAAGAGCTTTTGAAGAGCGACAAAAAGAAACGGGAACTCATCAAAAAAGAACTTATCGAGATTAAAGAAAAATATGGCGATGAACGCCGAACACAGTTGGTGAAAACCGGCATTGGAGAATTCAAAGCCGAAGATTTGATCCCGGAACAGCAAGCGATGGTCATCGTCACCAAATCCGGCTATGTCAAACGCCTGCCCCCAGACACTTACAAGACTCAAGGCCGCGGCGGTAAGGGCGTGATTGGCATGACAACCAAAGAAGAAGACGTGGTGGAATGGCTGCAGACTACCAATACCCACGATGATATCCTATTCTTCTCCAACAAAGGCCGCGTATTCCAGACCAAAGTTTACGAATTGCCCGAAGGCTCGCGCACAGCGAGGGGACAAGCCTTGGTCAATTTCCTGGATTTGCCAAACGGCGAAATGGTGTCATCGGTACTGACAATATCCAAGAAGACCCAAGCCAAATTCCTCGTGCTTTGCACTAAACAAGGGTTAATAAAGAAAACCCCGATTGAAGAATTCGCTAAAGTCCGACGCTCTGGCTTGATTGCGATCAAGCTCCATACCGGCGATGAATTGCGCTGGGTTAAATACTCCACCGGCAACGACGACATTATCCTCTCTACCTCACTTGGACAAGCCATTAGGTTCCAAGAAAAAGATGTCCGGCCCATGGGCCGGACCGCTGCGGGTGTCCGAGGTATCCGGATTCGAAAGGGCGATTATCTGATGAGCATGGATTTGATTTGGAAAAAAGACAAAGTCGATAATTTGCAAATCTTGATCGTAACCGAGAATGGTCTGGGCAAAAAAACGGACTTGAATCAATACAAAATCCAGCATCGGGGAGGAAGCGGAATCAAAACAGTAAAAGTCACTCCCAAGACCGGCCCCATAGTATCCTTGCACGTCATCGACAAATCCGAAGAGCACGACCTGGTCATCATCTCCAAACTCGGCCAGACTCTGCGCACACCTATTGGTAAAATCTCAACCTTAGGCCGCGCCACCCAAGGCGTGCGAGTCATGACTTTGGATTCTGGAGACAAGGTCGCTACAACAACGATTATCTAGTTTGTAATTACGAATTACGGATTCCGAATTGCTATGCGTAATTCGTCAATCCGTAATTTTAATTTTATGTCAGGACACAGTAAATGGGCGACAACTAAACGGGCCAAGGCCATAACTGATGCAAAGCGCGGCCAGCTGTTTACGAAATTGGCAAAAACAATTTCTGTGGCGGTGCGCACAGGCGGCGGAGCAGATCCTGCATTTAATTTCCAATTGCGCATGGCAGTGGATCGCGCCAAAGCCGCATCCATGCCCAACGACAACATTGATCGGGCTATCAAAAGGGGAGCCGGCGAAGGCAAAGATGCTATTGAAGAAGTCACTTACGAAGGCTACGGCCCATATGGCACTGCTTTTATCGTCGAAGCGGTAACGGATAATCCGAATCGCACCGTCAATAACATCAAACATATTTTCGCCAAGCACCAGGGGAATCTGGGAGCGCAGGGAAGCGTGGCTTGGCAGTTCTCAACCAAAGGCCAGATTCTAGTTGAGCGCGACAATTGCTCTGATTTGTCTGATTTGGAGCTGGCGGCAATTGATGCCGGAGCAGAAGATGTGAGGGAATCTGCTGACGGCCTGGAAGTATACACCCTCCCTTTGAATTTGCAGAAAATCAAAGACGCGCTGGCCAAAGCCGGGGCAAAAATCGCCAAAGCCGATGTTATCCAAGAATCCAGCCAAGGCGTTGACCTTACAGAAGACCAAAAACCCAAAGTCGATGCTTTGTTTGCTGATTTGGAAAACAATGATGATGTCATCGCCGTGCACACAAGCGCTAATCTTTAAATCCCAAAGCTCAAAATCCAAAATTCAAAATATTTTAATTTTTATTATTTTAATATCCAAACATATTTGAGCTTTGGGTTTTGAAATTTGAACTTTATGAAGATATTAGGAATAGACCCAGGCATTGGCCGGTGCGGATTTGCCGTGCTGGAGCAAGACAAAAAAAGCATCAAACTGCTGCAGGCCGGCTGTATTGTCACCAATGCCGGCCAGCCTGATTCAGGCCGGCTTTTGGAAATTCAAGATGACTTATCTGACATCATACAAAAATGGAAGCCGGAAATCATGGCGATCGAGTCACTGTATTTTATCTCTAACCAAAAAACCGCGATCAGCGTGGCCCAAGCTCGAGGCGCAATTCTGGTCACGGCAGCAAATCACGGACTAAAAATAATTGATATCACGCCTCTGCAAGTAAAAATGTCTGTCACAGGCTATGGCAAAGCGGATAAGAAGCAAGTGGAAACCATGATCGTCAAGCTTTTGAACCTAAAAAAAATACCCAAGCCGGATGACGCAGCAGACGCTGTGGCCATAGCTTGGGCAGGGATTGGACGGAAATAAAAAAGACCTCTTTCGGAGGTCTATTTTATTTTTTTAAATTTCCTGGGACCAACTTGGATAATGCTTCCAGATTTCAGTTCCAACTCTTCTTTAGGATCAGTGACTTTGACATCATCCACCCGCACACCGCCTTGTTCGATTAACCGTTTAGCTTCGCTCTTGCTAACCGCCAAACCAGATTGAACCAGCACCTCATCTGCGACTCTAACATTTAATACTACTTCCTCGATATCGGTCGGTTTTTCTTTTTTGCTGAAAACTTTCTCAAATTCATTCGCTGCTTCCAAGGCTTGAGTCTGGCTATAATAAAGCGTAACTATTTCGGTAGCGAGTCGTATTTTGATATCGCGAGGATTGGCTTTTGCCAATTCCTTCTTAATCTCTTCAATTTCGGCCAAAGGCACGCGAGTAGCAAGCGTAAAATATTTTATGATCAAATCATCTTTGATCGACATGACTTTGCCGAACATGTCATTTGGCTCATCAGTAATATTGATGACATTGCCCCACGAAGAGCTCATTTTCCGTCCGTCTGTTCCTTCCATAAGTGTAGTCATTAAAATATCTTGGGGCTCTTGATTGTATAAAGGTTGGATAGTGCGTCCGGCCAGCAGGTTAAATCGCTGGTCAGTGCCACCGAGTTCGACATCTGCTTTTACTGCTACAGAATCGTAACCCTGCATCAGCGGATACATCAGCTCACGCAAGCCCACCCTCTTCCCGGCATTCAGCCTTTTGGCAATATTTTCACGGGCAGAGAACTCATGCAAACCGAAAAGGTCGGCCATCTTGGCAATTTCAACAAAACCCAATTTTTTAAGCCACTTGGAGTTGTATTCGGTTTCAGTTTTGGATTTATCAAGGATTTTAAAGGCCTGGTCGAAATAACTCTTCTGGTTTTTTTCAATTTCTTGCTCCGTCAGCATGGGGCGTTCGGCATCTTTATCGGAAGTGTCACCAACCAAACCGGTAAAATCTCCGACAATCAAAACCACTTGGTGTCCCAGCTCTTGAAATGCTCGAAGTTTCCAGAGCACCACCGCGCGGCCGATGTGAATGTTCGGCGAAGTCGGATCAATGCCAAGTTTTACCCGCAATTTGGATTTTGTTTTCAGTTTCTCTTCCAGGTGCTTGCGGTCTATAATTTCTTCCACGCCGCGGTTCAATATATCATCAATTTGGTTTTGATTCATAATTCCTAATTCATAATTCCTAATTCATTCCAATTATACCAGTTTTTTGGTACAATTAGTAGGCAATTGATATGATCAACACAATCAAGAAATATTTACAAATAGCTGTTCAAAACCTCCAAAAAACTTGGGAGAATCTGATTCGAGGTAATGCAAAACAACGAAGGACGACCATAATCAAGATCGTCTTGTATTTTTTTGCTTTGATTCTTATTGCAGGAAGCCTGACTTTTGCAGTAGTGGCCCTCTCACTGCCGGACCCAAATAAACTAAACACCCGAGTGATCCCGCAATCAACCAAAATTTATGCGCGAGACGGCACGACTTTGCTTTATGAGGTGCATGGCGAAGTTAAGCGAACCCTGGTGGACCCCAAAAACTTGCCGCCTTATGTGGCACAGGCAACGATCGCCATTGAAGACAAAAATTTCTATAAAAATCCCGGCGTGGACTGGCGCGGAATTTTGCGCTCAATCTATGTAGACATTTTGCACGGCAGCGCGTCTCAGGGCGGATCGACAATTACCCAGCAATTCGTACGCAACGCTATTTTAACCAGGGAAAAAACCTTAACCAGGAAAATTAAAGAACTGGTTTTGGCAATAGAAATAGGCCAAAAATTCTCGAAAGACGACATCCTCAAGCTCTACCTAAACGAAATTCCTTACGGGCAGAATGCTTACGGCATCCAAGCTGCGGCCCAAACTTACTTCAATAAAGACGCAAAAGATCTCGACCTCGCCCAGGCCGCGTATTTGGCCAGCTTGCCGCAAGCCCCAAGTCTGTACAACCCCAACGGGCCCAACCGGGATAAACTCAACGCCCGCAAAAACATTGTTTTGGACGCGATGTATGATCAAGGTTACATCACCAAAGATCAGCGCGACAGCGCTAAAGCCGAGAAAGTGACGTTTAGCAAAACCAAAGATACCGGCGCAAACTTTGCCATTGCCGGACACTTTATCCAATACGTCGAGCAGCAGCTGGCAGAAAAATACGGCGAACAAACTTTGGAAGCCGGCGGGCTGAATGTCGTCACAAGTTTGGATTGGAACCTGCAGCAAATTGCTGACCAAGCCGTGAAAGACGGAGTCGCTCGAAACATCAAGTATAACAAAGCCAATAACGCCGGTTTGGTTGCCATGGACCCGAAGACCGGCCAGGTTTTGGCCATGGTTGGGTCCGTAGATTATTTCAACGAAGCAATCGATGGCCAAGTGAATGTCACATTGCGGCCCCTGCAGCCAGGTTCATCGATCAAACCCTACATCTACGCCACCGCTTTCAAGCAGGGGATGTCTCCGGCGACCATGCTAGTGGATGTGGCTACCAATTTTGGAACTTATCAGGGCAAAGATTACATCCCGCACAACTATGACGGCAAAGACCACGGCGTGCTCAACATGCGCAAGGCCTTGGCCGGATCCCTAAACGTACCTGCGGTCAAAACTTTGTCCTTGGTGGGTGTGCAAAACGCCATTGATACCATGAAAGATATGGGTATTAGTTCCGATATCAGCGCGGATAAATGCGGGCTGTCTTTGGTGCTTGGCGGATGCGAAATTGAACTTTTTGACCACACCGCAGCCATGGGCGTGTTTGCCAACATGGGAGTCAAACATGATCCTGTCGACATTCTCAAAGTTACTGATTCGAAAGGCCAAACCCTTTCCGAATGGCAGCCGGATTCAGGAACAGAAGCCTTGGACCCGCAAGTCGCTTATGAAATCGATTCTATTATGACCGATAACGACGCTCGAACATTTATCTTCGGCGCCAACTCGCCCTTAATTCTCCCGGACCGAGTTGTGGCAGCTAAAACCGGAACTACGCAGTCTTGGAAAGACGGTTGGACCATGGGTTTTACTCCTTCGCTGGTAGCCGGAGTCTGGACCGGCAACACCGATGGCTCGCCAATGCGCGCCGGCGCTGACGGCGTCGTGACTGCCGGGCCGATTTGGCACCAATTTATGTTAAACGCGCTCAAAGGCACACCCCCGGAACAATTCCAGGAACCACCGGGAATCCAGCATGTTTTAGTTGACTCAATTTCCGGAAAACTGCCAACCCAGTATACCCCTTCCACTAAAGAAGAAGTCTTTGCCAGCTTTGCTATCCCGCAAGATTATGATGATGTCCATGTAGCCGTCAAAATAAACAAGCTCAACGGACTTTTGGCAACTGATCAAACACCACCCGATTTGGTCGAAACCAGAGTCTATACTGTGATCCATTCTGAAAGACCAAACGACCCGTCATGGGAAGTTCCGGTGCAAGCCTGGGCTTCGTTAAACGGATACAGCTATCCTCCGACACAATCCGACAATGGTTCGGTAAATCCAGCCTTCACGCAAAGCCAAATCCAATTCTTGACTCCACAGGACAGCCAAGAAATAAATTCGCTGCCATTTACAGTCCAAATTAGTGTTGGGAACAATCCGGTTACCGCCGTCGATTTAAACCTCGATGGCATACCGATGGGGGAGGTTACTACCAACCCTTACACTTTCACTGTGACCACGGCAAAGAACGGCTGGCAGACGCTTAGCGCTACTGCCAAGCTTTCAAACGGCACTTCAATCACCAACAGCATCCGCGTCAACATTAACGTCAAATAAAAAATGGTCCTTGGAATATTACTGATAATTTTTGCGCTCGTTGCCCACCAAAAACCAACTTTTGCAGTTGGTTTAATTTTGGCCCTGTTGCCGACTTACCTAATCCGCTATGAGTTCCAGGGAATCCCCACAACTTTCTTGGAATTGCTAGTCCTGGTTTTTTTGGCCATAACTTTTTTAACCAACCTCAACCATCTGGGCCAGCTGAAACAGTTCAAGACAATAAATTGGATGGTTGTGGCCTTTCTTGCGGCGGGCGCAATCTCGGTTTTAGTTTCTCCGGAAAAAGCCAAAGCCTTGGGAGAATTCAAAGCTTTTATTCTGGAGCCGACCCTGTTTTTCTATGCCGTGCGTTTGGTAATTAAAAAGCCAAATGACCTTAAGCCCCCGCTGAATCTGTTGTTTTTATCAGCAGTCATAATCAGCATCTTCGGCATCATTCAATATTTCACTCTCTGGAATTTGCCCATGCGGTTCTGGGGCACCGGAGTCGAAGTCGAGCGCATCACTTCGTTTTTCGATTATCCCAATGCTTTAGCTTTATACTTAGCACCCTTGGCAACATTCTTTTTTGCTATGCTTTTGGCTAGCGACAAGGTTGTGAACGGCAAAAATTTAGCGGTTGGCTTGATTATAATATTATTTGCATTGATGCTGACGTTCTCTCGAGGAGCGTGGCTGGCTGTAACTTTTACAGCACTGCTGCTTTTGCTCATACGCTACCCCTGGAAGCAAGTTTTTGGCATCGGCGCGATTGCGCTTTTAATCTTCGTTGCGGTGCCCCAAACCAGGGACAGGATAAGCCTAATCCTGCATGATCCGTCTTCAACCGCGCATTCCAAACTCATGTCCGCGGCGGTAAATAAAATCATTCAAAACCCCTTATTTGGCAATGGATTGTACGGATTTCGGACGACATTGGCCCAACAAAATTTCCAAGGCGAGATTCTCAATTATCCTCATAACATCTTCCTAAACTTTTGGGTCGAGATGGGAATTTTGGGACTCTTAAGCTTCTTGGGAATAATCATTGTGACACTAAAAGAGTATCGGATCAGCCCCAACTGGTATCGGTTTGCGGCGAGCGCTTTCCTGGTCGCGGTCGTGGTCCATGGATTAGTCGACGTTCCTTACTTCAAAAACGATTTATCTGTTCTGTTTTGGTTTATGGTTTCAGTTTTCTACATCAAATAATTCTGCCTACAAAAAAACCTCCAAGAGGAGGTTTTTTAAATTTACATATTCTCGATAAAGTTAAAGTCGTCTTTGGTTTTCTTATTGAGCCTGATCACGATCCGGCGATTTGGGTCTTTGCCTTGCGATTCAGATGAAAGGTCGGAAAACAGCGAGAGATAATTATGCACTACTCGGCGTTCGGAAGCAGTCATGGGGAAGAGTGCGACGGAACGGCCGGAACTGCGCGCCTGATGCGCGGCCTTTCTGGCAATTTCTTTCAAATAAATCTGTCGTTTCTCTTTATAATCATCGATGTCGATGGCAAAAGGAGTTTTGTCGTCCTCATCTCGCGCCAAAAGCCGGATGATATGCTGCAGCGCCTCCAGGTTTGCTCCTTGTTTGCCGATCAAGATTTGAGCTTCTGGAGTTTTCAAATTCAAAACCGTCCGGCCTTCTTCCTGCCGTTCGTGAATCTCGACTGGAATTTCCATATGCGAAAAAAGTTCCTGGATTTTTGATTTAACATGTTCTAAATTATCAGCCATATTATTTCTTTCCTTCTAGTTTAAGTTCCGCTTCCGTAGCATCCTTGCGAATAATGTAATACTGTTGAGCGATCATAAACAGTATACCAACTGCCCAATAGAGGGTTAACCCTGCCGGAACCTTTAAGCCCAAGAAGAAATACAATACCGGGAAAAAATAAAGGGTCTGAAGCTGCAGCATTCTGGCGGTTGGGTCCGCACTTTTAACTTTTGGCTGCAGCATGCGGCTTTGGATGTATTGGAAAACCGCAGCTGCCAAAGAAATCATCCAGCTGGGTTTGGACAGGTCCAAAAAGTGCAAAAACATTGGGTTGATATGGCCGGGATTGGGCACAAAACTATACAACCCCACTAAGTTTTGGCCATTCAATCCCCGGATAAAAACCTGGTATAAAGCCACTAAAATAGGGAGTTGCAGCAGCAGTGGCAAACATGGACTCAAAGGATTAAATTCGTGTTCCTTGTACAGCTCCATCAATGCTTTCATCTCGCCTTCTTTGTCGTCCTTGTATTTGGCTTTGATCGCATCCATTTTAGGCTGCATTTCTTGCATCAACTTTTGATTTTTGATAGAGCGATGGAAAGATGGAAGCAATACCAATCGAGAGAGGATCGTTAAAAGAATTATGACTATTCCTATGTCCGGAATGTAGTGATAACCAAATACCATTAGGTTTAATAATGGCAAATAAATTATCGGCTTGAGAATTCTTACGATAGGGCTAAAAATTGAGGTAAGTGCGTTCATGAAATTGCTTAAGGTAAATCAATCCCACCCAAACTGGCCGGTGTGCAGCTGGCCACCCGGCGGAAAACCTTTGGCAAACCTATAATTCCTTGTTTAACCAAAACCTGCTTGGCATATTCGGAACAAGTAGGATAGAACTTGCAGTACCCATAAGGATTAAAAAATTTCAATGGTCCGTGGTCTGGAGAAAGAGTGTGCTGGTAGACCCAGAGCAGACCTACAAGCGGCCAAGCCAATCCTAAGTTTATAAAGTTTAAGATTTCCATAAATTTAAGCGCTTGAGATTTTGGATGAGTTCAGATTCCAAATCCTTATAGGTTTTTTTCAAACTGGAAGCATAAGGAAAGATTAGAATATCAGCCGGTTTGATTTGATTTTGGTGTGTTTGGACCAAAGTTTTCAGGCGGCGTTTGATCTTGTTGCGGTCAGTGACTTTTGGCAAGACCTTTTTGGGAATAATAAAGCCAAAACGTGGCTGTGTTTGGTTTCTCAAAGCGGAGCGGAGGCGCAAAGCCTGGGACGCTGCCGATCTTGTGAACCGTTTGTGAGAAAAATCTTCCTCGGATTTAAGTAGGATTGGGCTCATTCTAAACCGTTAAACGTTTGCGGCCCTTAGCTCGCCGGCTGGCCAGAACCTTGCGGCCGTTGCGGGTTCGCATTCGGCGCAAAAAGCCATGAACGCGTTTGCGGTGGAGCTTCTTTGGGTGATATGTAGGTTGCATATTCTTACGAAAATTAATCAATATTGCTTGCTAAGTATACCTTAAAATTGCATTTTTGTCACCTCAAAGCATAGCGTTAACATAGTTTACACTAGATATCCACAGGATAATAACATCCAGCACAAAATTTGGCTTACGTTAGCAATTAAATGACAATTTACATGTTGATAACTTATCTGTTAGAATACAAAAGCTCTGATTTTTAAAGGCTTTTTGAATTTTGAAATAAACTCATGACTAACCAACAATTATGGCAAGCAATACTCGGAAATCTGGAACTGACCTTGAGCAAAGCCAACTTTACGACTTGGTTTAAAAACACTTCGATTATTGAAAAAAGTGATGTGGGGATAGTTGTCGGGGTGCCAAATGCTTTTACCAAAGAATGGCTGCAAAACAAATATCACCAGGAGATAATGAAGGCTTTAAAGCAGGTCTCACCGGAAACCAAGGAAGTTAAATACCAAATAGTTTCACCAAATTTTATCCAGCCGCAGATCAACAAAGAAATGGCCCGCACAGCAACAGCTCCAAGGCCGGCTGAAAACCAGACTCTTAACCCCAAATACACCTTTAGCACCTTTATCGTCGGATCAAACAACCAGCTGGCTCACGCCGCTGCCTTGGCCGTGGCCAAAAAGTCTGGATCGGTTTATAATCCTTTGTTTATTTATGGCGGAGTGGGGTTGGGCAAGACCCATTTGATGCAAGCTGTTGGGGCGGAAGTCCTGAAAAAAGACCCTAACGCCAAAATTTTATATACCACTTCCGAAAAATTCACCAACGAATTTGTTTCTGCCCTGCAACAAGGCCGAACCGACCAATTCAAATCTCTTTATCGAAATGTCGATGTGCTTCTGGTGGACGACATCCAATTTTTGGCAGGCCGAGAAGGAACCCAGGAGGAGTTTTTCCATACTTTCAACGCCTTGCACCAAAACAACAAGCAAGTGGTGATGACTTCCGACCGTTTGCCCAAAGAGATCCCTGCTATCGAAGAGCGTTTGGTCTCCAGGTTTGAATGGGGGATGGTTGCCGACATTCAAGCTCCGGATCTGGAAACCCGCCTGGCAATTTTACGCACCAAAGCTCGGGAAAAAAATTACAACATAGAGCCTGAAATCCTCACATATATTGCTGAAACCATCCAAAGCAATATCCGGGAATTGGAAGGCGCTTTAAACCGGCTGATGGTATATTGCCAGCTCAACAACACCCGGCCCTCAATCGAACAAGTCAAAAGTATTCTGGTTAATGTCATAACTCCGCCCAGAAAACGCGGGGTTTCCGCCAAAAAAATAATTGAAGTGGTTGCGGATTTCTACAATGTTTCACCGGAAGACCTCCTCAAACAGTCGCGCAAGAAAGAATATGTAAATCCCCGCCAAATTGCCATGTTTATCATCAGAAAAGAGCTTGAAACCTCATTGCCGTCGATTGGTGAATTTTTCGGCGGTCGCGACCACACCACCGTAATTCACGCTATAGATAAGATTGAACGGGTTATAAAAGAACGAAATAATGTAAAACAGGAAATTGAGTTAATTAAAGATCGACTTTATTTAACTTAAAAAATTTGTTTGTAAGTTGTTGGGAAGTTGTCACTCAAATATAAATTGCTTGTGTAAAAAAAATAAATATTTTTAGAAATTAATTTTTATCCGATTTTTATTCACAACTTACATACAAAAGTTTAGATAAATATCTAATCAATTCTTGGCTAACCACAAACAAATAAAAAACTTTTACACAAATTCACTTCAATTATCATTATTATTGTTTTTATAAAAGCTTATGAAATTAGTATGTACTAAAGATAACTTAAAGAAAGGGTTGTTTGTAGTGAGCCGGGTTGTAGGTGTTGGAAATCCATTGCAAGTTTTAAATAATATTTTAGTTAAAACCGATCAGGGACGGATCAAACTTTCTTCTACAAATTTGGAAATCGGGGTAAATACGTGGGTTGGTGGAAAAATCGAAGAAGAAGGGTCGTTAACAGTGCCGGCCAGGTTAATTAATGAATATATTAACAACCTTCCAACTGATAAAGTTGTTTTAACAGCCAAAGACACAACTTTAAATGTTGAGTCTGAAAACTATCACACTAATATCAGAGGTTTGTCGTCCGAGGACTTTCCGTTGATTCCCCAGGTCGCGGATGAACCATTTGCAAAAATTGACTCAGCCGAGCTGAAAAATGCTTTATCCGAGACAACCTGGGCTGCTGCGGTGAATGAAACCCAGCCGGAAATTTCAGGTATTCACATGGCTTTTGAATCAGACAAATTGGTGATTGCCGCCACAGACCGCTATCGGTTGGCAGAGCGAACAGCAACCCTGACAGAGCCGGCACAGGGAACAAAAGAAGTAATAATTCCCGCCAGGACTATTTCAGAGTTAAACAAAATTTTGGGAACCAGCAAGGGCTTGGTGGAAATATTTTTCTCGGAAAGCCAAGTTTTGTTTAAATTTGATGAAACTGAAATCATCTCAAGGTTAATTGACGGCCAATATCCCGATTATCTCCAGATTATTCCAAAAGATTTTAAAACCTTAGCCACAATCAATAAAGACGAACTCATCCACGCCTTGAAAGCGACCGCTTTATTTGCGCCGGATACCAACAATGTCCAGTTGGAAATTTCCGAGAGTTTGGGCGGAATTAAAGTCAGCGCTTCATCGGCCGGAGCCGGTGAAAACGAAACCGTAGTCCCGGCAAAAATTTCCGGCATCGCCAACCAAGCTGTGTTTAATTACCGCTATCTCTTAGACTGTTTGAACAACCTGACCGAAAATAATGTTGTAATGAAGATGATTAATGACGCCACGGCAACCATGGTCGTGCCTGAAAAACGCGACAACTACATTTATATTGTCATGCCCATCAAAATCTAAATGCTTTTGGACAAAATTTCATTGGTTAATTTTCGCAACTACGGAAAATTTGAAACAGAAACCAATGCCGAGATAGTTTTAATCACAGGCCCGAACGCTTCCGGCAAAACCAACCTTTTAGAAAGTGTTTACTATCTGTCTCGGCTTAAATCTTTCCGCACCTCCGATAATCTTCTTGTCAAAGCGCAAGAAGATTATTTTAAAATTGCGGGCAAATTCGGCGGCAGCGACCTGGAAGCCCTGGTACAACTCAACCCAAAATTTACGCGTCAGTACAAAATTGACGGGCAAAAAACCCCGCGTTATAACTTCAAAAGTTTTGCCAATGTTTTGTTTATCCCGCAAGACCTAAACTTGTTTGAGCTTGGTCCAAGCCTGCGGCGAAAATTCCTGGACCAAACTTTATCACAAACAAGCAAAATCTACTCGCTTGATTTACAAAGCTTGGAGCATGTTTTGAAACATAGAGCCGCTTTGTTCCAAATGATTTTGGAAAAACAAGCAGGTTTATCTGATTTGGAAGTTTGGAACCAAGAACTGGCGCAGGTGAGTCTTGATATTTTTTTGCAACGCCAAAAGTTTGTTGATTTCCTGAAGCGAGAAGTTACCGAGTTATACCTGGGCCTAACAGGGTTTGATTCTAAAATTGGACTCGAGTATAAATCGATTGATGCAGAAAGTGAAGTTGCTTTTTTAGAGAAATTAAAAATTTATGAATCAGCGGAAATCAAATCAGGCTTAAATTTATATGGTCCTCACAGAGATGATTTTATTTTGACAAAGGACGGACAGCTCAACACGGATAATTCTTCGCGGGGTGAATTGCGCTCTCAAATTTTGGCTCTAAAATTACTTCAAGCCAAGTATCTGTCAAAGCAAAAGCTAGGGGTCGTGGTTCTTTTAGATGATGTGTTTTCAGAGTTAGATGAAATGCGCCGTTCTAAATTGATTGAAGGTTTGAAAGGGCACCAAATATTTATCACCACAACCGAAGAACACCACTTGCCTACGTTTACGAATAACATAAAAACCATTGACCTCTCTAGACAGATTTTTTAAATTATGCTATAATATAGATAAGTTAATAGAGAAGCTAGAAACAAAAATAAAATTAAATTAAAAATATGTCCATGTTCAGACAATCTTTTCGTAAGATTGCGGTGGTTTTATATATAGTTTCACTAGGTTTCCCGTTCTTGCCAGTGAGTTTTTTGACTGTGCAACCTGCGGTTGCACAAGCGGCGACCAGTCTAATTAGCCCCTCCGACATCACCTGTGTTGGAGCTTTTTTAACTCCCGGAGTAGGTTGGGGATCCGACAACACCAATGGCGCTACTACATTTAAATATGAAAGCGATGGTAAACGGCATTATTTTATGCTTGATGGCAATGATCATGCCTGGGAGTTTCCGGAACCTTCAACCTTAGCGCCTTGCAGCTCTCCGCAAACCTCCATGCCTCGGGCCAGCTTTGAAAGCTGGGGCGGGGATTGGGGCCAGATAAAAGTCAATGCGGGTGTCAGTGTTGAAAAGGGTTATTCTGTAGTCCCGGGCAATGCTGATGTTTTTGCTTTTGGATTGGGCTATGACACCACGACCAATAATTTGATGCTGAACTGGGCCAATACGTACGCGACTGTGGGTTTAAGCCATAACTCCTTTGCGGAAGCTAGTTTAAATTATTCCAATCACACTTTAAGCACTACTGGCTGCTGGGGTGTCAACGGTTTGGGCCAATCTGTAACCGGCAGCGGCATGGTCAACATCCCATCTTCGTTTGCCTCCAACCTTCCAGCCGGTCAGCACATAGGATTAGGTTTTGGCGGCAACATCGCTTCGGTCTCCGGAGAAATGTCCTATGGTCCGAGCATGGTGGCAGTCAATCCGACTTCCAATTCTTGCGCTGCCAATACGGATAACCCGGTAAACGGCACGATCATGGCCAACTATCCTTACAATGATACTGGGCCATCTTGCGCCGGCTTGGGCTTGGGTTGTACCCCGGTCGGTGTTCCAAGCGCTCCTTATCCCGGCCGTTTAAACATGACCAATTACTCCAAAGATATCTATGGTACTGACTGGGAGCCCTACAATGGTCAAGGGTTTGTAGGGTTTGGTACATACTTTACATCTAACTGGTATGACGATGGTGCGAAAAATGGCATTTTAACTTCAATGCTCACCTCTGAAGGTTGGGCCAACACCAAGATTCTGGCAAGTCCGGCTCCGACAATCGACGCCAGTCTCAATGGCACGATGTACATCGGTTCAACCAGCACCAATGATGGTTTGCATATGAATCCAGGTGACACGATCTGGTATCAGAGTTGCACCGCTGGAGTTGACGCGGGTTGTTCCGCTCCCAACAACGATGATAAATCCATTGCAGTAATTGATTCGGTTAATAACTCCACGGGTTTTGTCAAATTCCATGTTTGGAGCCCAGATTTCAGTAACAACAGCCACAAGCCAATACCAGGCGGTCCGGTGTACTTCGGCTGTATCTATGCCCATGGCAGCCCAGGATGTTCTCGATCGACTTATAGACTGCAGATTTATGATCCGGCCCAGTACGCCCAGGTCATAGCAGGCACCAGGGCTAGCTATAACGTCACCCCAAGTCAGGAAATGGATTTGAACTCCATGATCCAGGCTTTCGGTTGTCCAGCTTGCGGAAGCGGAGTTGGCGCTGGCAATACTCCGGTCAGCACCATGGTTGATCCGTCTGCCAAGCAATTTATGATATCAATCCAGGGAGCTATGAGCCCCAACTCTACGAATTCGAGCTCTAATGCCATTTATGTTTTTGCCATTAATTCCAACAGCTCCGGTCTGCCCACTGCTTCCATTTCCGCTTCTCCTAGTTCTATTACATCAGGCGGTTCTGCTACTCTTAGCTGGTCTACTTCTAACGCTACTTCTGTATCTATTTCGCCGAACATTGGGACAGTAGCCTCATCCGGTTCCCTGTCTGTTTCTCCCACAGCCACCACCACCTACACTATCACTGCTACCAATTCTGCCGGATCAACCACAGCCACGGCTACGGTCACCGTTGGTACGGTTTCAAAACCAACCGCAACCATCTCCGCATCTCCAACTTCTATTTCATCTGGACAATCTTCAACCCTGACTTGGTCTACTTCTAATGCTACTTCGGTATCGATAAGCCCGACCGTTGGCACTGTTGCCGCCTCAGGGTCTACCACAGTCTCTCCCACAGCCACGACCACCTACACCATCACTGCCACCAACTCTGCCGGATCGACCACAGCCACTGCTACGGTCACAGTGTCTTCAGCAACCAATAACCTTCCTTTGGGCAACTTTGACGGATTAATGAGTGATGGCGTGACTCTCTATGGCTGGTCCTTTGATCCAGACCTATCCAGCCAATCCAACTCGGTCCAGATCTTCACCGGCGGTCCAGTAGGAACCGGGACTCTCATTGGCACAGTCTTAACCAGTGTCCTACGGCCTGATGTTAATACCGCTTACAACATTACCGGCAACCACGGCTTCCAGTTCGCAATTCCAAGCAACCTGCGGGATGGCACAGCCCACAGCTATTATGCTTATGGTATAGATCTTAATGATTCCACCAAATCAACTCTACTTACTGGTTCACCCAAGACGTTTACGGTAGGCGGCACAACCAGCAATGCTTGGTCCACTCCTCAACAACTTACCAATGATGCCAATGGAGACAGCATGTATGGTTTTGATAGTTCCAATGGTGTGCTGCACCTTTTGTATGGATTGGGCAATGCATATTATCAGCGGTCCACTGATCAAGGGAGCACTTGGAGCACCCCACTTAATTTAGCTCCCGGAGCTGATGTGCATCTCGACCGTCCGATTTATGCTGATGGTTCCAATCTCTATGCGACTTATATGAAGAATCAGAACTCTTTTGTGGATTCATGCTGTCAGCGGGATGTTGGTGATATTTTCTATCGCAAATCAGCAGATGGTGGCAACACCTGGGGTCCAGAAGCTCAACTCACCACCTCGGCTAAAGCCTACCGGGTCGGCATGGCTGCGTCAGGATCGAATGTCGTCTTGGTCTGGTCGGATTATCGTTCGGGCACGACTTGGGATCTTTACATGAGACGGTCTACTGACGCTGGCAATACTTGGCAGCCGGAAGTTAAATTAGTTTCAGGAATCAACAATACCGGAGCAAATCGTCCGGATGTGGCCATCTCCGGCAGCAATGTCTATGTGTTCTGGGCGGATGGACGCGACGCCAGCATCCTTCCTGCCAACTGTTATAACCAAGTCGGCTGCGACCAGGTTTACATGAAAAAATCCGCTGACGGCGGCAACAGCTGGGGAGCTGATACCCACATTGTCCCAAATAACGCTTATGCCGGTCGTCCAATTGTGACCATTCCTTCACCGGGAGTCCTGGATTTGACCTGGGAACAAGAAATTTTGGGACCAAATAACTACACGGTTATTTTCTTCTCTCGCTCCACAGATGGCGGCACCACTTGGTCCACTCCGCTGGAAATGGTTCCCAACAGCTCCAATTCCAGCCATAGCTATCTAATTTCGCAGGGCAACAATCTTTATATGGCTTGGGGCGATGATCGCAATGGCAACTGGGATATTTATGCCCGCAGCTCTACAGATGGAGGTTTGACTTGGGGACCCGAACAGCAAGTCACAAACAATCCTGGTGATTCCCAGGTGCCTTATTTGGCTGCCACTGCCAATTATGTTAATGCGATTTGGCTGGATGCCACCAGCGGCACAAGCCAGATTTGGGGTTCCAAAATGGCAATTTCTTCATCCACTCCCACACTGCCAACTGCGACCATTTCTGCTAACCCAACTTCCATCACCTCTGGTTCATCTTCAACCCTGACCTGGTCTACTTCTAACGCTACTTCTGTATCTATTTCGCCGAACATTGGGACAGTA
>CAZOKE010000001.1:59837-61762 GCA_964580495.1 uncultured Candidatus Saccharibacteria bacterium | reverse complement strand
TGGCAGGCTTCCAGGATATATTTTAGCTCTTCATCCGTCATATATAAGGACGCATTAATCTGAATGTTTGTTACAAAGTCAAGCAACCTAAATCTACCAAATGATATCATAAAGCACCACCCGAAGAAATCGGCATAAAATTGGTAACTCTCCGTTTTTTTATGTTAATATTACGATAAGCATAAAATATGAGCCAAAATATTCTGGTTGTCGAAGATGATGAATTTATCTCGGAAATCATAGCCCGAAAGCTCGAAAAATCGGGTTTTAGTATTTCTTTGGCCCATGACGGCCAGGAAGCCATTGATCAGCTTGCTAAATCCACCCCTGACATAGTCCTGCTGGATATTCTCTTGCCCAAAGTCAACGGTTTGGAGGTGCTCAAGTCAATCCGCTCAAAGCCCGAGACCAAACAACTACCGGTGTTAGTTTTCAGCAATCTTGGTTCCAAGGAAGAAATCAAAACCGCCATGGATTTAGGCGCAACCGAGTATATGGTTAAAGCCAGTTATACGATCGATGAACTAATCAAGAAAATAAACCAAATTCTAAATAAAAAATGAGTCCGTTTGTCCTCTCGTGCCTGTTAATCGTATTAACGACACTCCCGCTGGGATATTTCGTCTATAACCAAAACCGATCACGGTGGGTGAATAGACTGTGGTTTTTGTATTCACTATCCCTCACAATGTGGGGGTTTTTTGGCATTATCATCGGCAGCACGCATAGTCCTGCAGTTGCTCTGATTTCTTGGCGAATTGCTATGGGTTTGGGGATAATTTGGATGCCAGTGCTGTTTTATCACTTTGCATATCTCTACGCTCCCTGGCAGGAAAAGAATCGTTTAATTTTTGCGTACGTTGTCACGGCGTTGCTGGCCGCTTCAGCGTTTACAAATCTCTACATTCCCAAACTTCAGTGGGTTTTTAACTCCATATATTACGCGACTCCGGGGCCGACTTTTTATATTCTGACTTTTTGGTGGTTTGCCCTGACCGGGTATAGCCATACCAAATTGTGGAATGCATCGAAGTCTATGCCCAAGGAACGCCAGATCCAGATCAAATACTTTATTACGGCTTCGGCAATTGGTTATCTAGGTGGGCTTGCTGATTTCTCTATTGTCTATGGATTGAAGCTTTATCCTTGGCTTAATTTTGCCGTTGTACTTTATCCGTTCATCATGGCTTACGCGATAGTAAAACATGGTTTGTTTGATATTTTTATATTCATAAAACAGGCTTTTTACACCACGCTATTGGTCGGGGTTATCTCTTTGGCCATGGTTTATATGGGCGGGGTCAATAATTTCTTGGAGACCAGATTTCACTTCCAAGCGTGGGGTGCGCCGCTGGTAGTAGCTTGCGGCACGGTCTTTATAATGTTCTTGTTTCTTAAAAATGCCCGCAAGTCGGATCTCCTAAAGCAAGAATTTATCACGGTTGCCGCGCACAAATTACGCACGCCGCTGACCCACATCCGCTACATTGCCGACGAACTCAAAGACGTTGCGGATAAAAAAGAGAAAGACGAGCTGGTTTTAAAGTTGCAGTCTTCGACAGAAATTTTGATCGATCTGGTAAACAAACTTTTGGATGTGGCAAATCTGGAGGTCCAAAGTGAACGGTATAATTTTACTTCCCTGGATCTAAGAGAGTTGACCGAAGACACACTGAAGCATATGGCGCCTTTGATAGAACACAAGAAACTAAAGGTTAATATGGAAATCCCAAACCGACTTCCTCATGTCCAAGGATATGACAAAAATGTCAGGTTTATAATTCAAACCCTGATTGAAAATGCAATTATGTATACTCCGGATAACAAGGATATCACCATCAACATATCGCAGAGCGGTTCTGATCTGGTTTGGTCCATCAACGACTCTGGGATCGGAATATCAAGCGAAGATTCAGAAAAGATTT
>CAZOKE010000001.1:31592-59737 GCA_964580495.1 uncultured Candidatus Saccharibacteria bacterium | reverse complement strand
TTGAGAAGTTTTTCCGCGGCCAAAATGCTCTTCGGGCGGACACTGAGGGTACTGGCCTTGGATTGTTCATGGCTCGCAATTTGGTAAAGCGCCAAGGCGGGGATCTTAAATTTGTTTCTGAAGGCGAAGGGAAGGGGAGCAGGTTCTGGTTCAGCCTTCCAGCTGACGACAAGATTCCGTCGGCATTAGCCATCGACCAGCTAATCAAAAAAATAAAATAATTTTTAAATAACAAATGAATCCGTTTGTCCTCTCGTGCCTGTTAATCGTCTTAACGACACTCCCACTGGGATATTTCGTCTATCAGCAAAACCGGAGCCGTTGGGTAAATAGGTTATGGCTTATTTATTCGCTATCCCTGACCATGTGGGGGTTTTTCGGGATAATAATCGGATCCACCCACAACGAAGGGCTAGCTTTGGTTTGTTGGCGGATAGCGATGGGCTTAGGCGTTATCTGGATGCCGGTGCTTTTTTACCATTTTGCGTATCTGTATGCTCCCTGGGACGAAAAAAATCGCTTAATTTTTGCGTATGTGGTCACCGGGCTATTGGCGCTGTCGGCTTTCACAAATCTTTACATACCCAAGTTACAATTCGTTTTTAATTCATTTTATTGGGCCACCCCCGGCCTGACTTTTTATATTTTGAATGTTTGGTGGTTTGCCTTGACTGGATACAGCCATACAAAACTCTTGAAGAGCGCCAAGTACATGCCTAAACAACGGCAGATCCAGATCAAATATTTTATTGCAGCTATCGACATCGGTTATATAGGGGGGTTGGCGAATTTCTCAATTGTTTATGGTTTAAAGCTTTATCCTTGGCTAAATTTTTTGGCAGTTATCTACCCTTTAATTATGGCTTATGCCATAGTCAAGCATGGCCTTTTTGATATTTTCATTTTCATCAAAGAAGCTTTTTACACCACAGTTTTGGTAGGATTTATTTCGCTGGCAATGGTTTACATGGGTGGGGTTAATAATTTTCTGGAAGTTAGATTTCATTTTCAAAGATGGGGCGCGCCGCTGATAGTAGCTTGCGGTACTGTCTTTATAATGTTTTTGTTCCTTAAAAACGCCCGCAAGTCGGATCGCCTAAAGCAAGAATTTATCACGGTTGCCGCGCATAAATTACGCACTCCGCTCACTCATATACGTTATATAGCGGACGAACTCAGAGATGTTAAAGATAAAAAACAAAAAGACGATTTAGTATTGAAGCTGCAATCATCTACAGAAATTTTAATCGACCTTGTAAACAAGCTACTGGACGTCGCTAACCTGGAGGTCCAGAGCGAGAAATACAATTTCACCTCGTTGAATTTAGCCGAGCTTACAAACGATACACTGAAGCATATGTCTCCGTTACTGGAACATAAAAAATTACGGGTTAAATTTGATGTTTCAAATGGGCTGCCGCACGTTCAGGGTTATGAAAAGAATGTTAGATTCATAATTCAGACACTTATCGAGAATGCGATTATGTACTCTCCAGAAAATAGTGAAATCAAAATTAGTATTTCCCAAAACGGCCCTGGTTTGATTTGGAGCATCGAAGATTCAGGCATTGGGATTTCCAAAGAAGATTCAGAAAAGATTTTTGAGAAGTTTTTCCGCGGCCAAAATGCTCTTCGGGCGGACACTGAGGGTACTGGGCTTGGATTGTTCATGGCCCGCAATTTGGTCAAGCGCCAAGGCGGCGATCTCAAGTTTATATCCGGAGGCGAGGGGAAGGGGAGCAGATTCTGGTTTAACCTGCCAGCTGATTAAATGATTGGAAAAAAACAGCCGCAAAAGAGGCTATTTTAATTGACTCGATTTACCAAAATAGCTAGAATAAGTGGTAGCTTGGAGAGTTGGCCGAGTGGCTTAAGGCAGCGGTTTGCTAAACCGCGGGGATCTAAAAAGTCCCACAGAGGTTCGAATCCTCTACTCTCCGCCAAATAAAATCGAAGCCGCAAGGCGGTTTTTTTGTTGTCAAAAATACGATTGACTCGAGTATTCAGAAGGTGTGATATGGAGGCATGCAGACAAATAAGGAATTACACGGATACTTAAGCATAACCCAGGGCTTTGAAAACCCCAGAGTTGAAGAAGCTTTCCAATTCGTGGACAGGTCGGATTTTGTCCTGCCCAAATACAAAGATGTCGCTTACCAAGACGCCGCTTTGTCAATCGGGTTTGGTGCTACAATTTCGCAACCAAGCGTCGTCTTGTTTATGCTGAACCGGCTAGGGCCGGAACCCGGACAAAAAATCCTCGATGTGGGTTCAGGTTCGGGCTGGACGTCGGCATTGCTCGCAAGGACCGTGGGTGAAAAAGGGAAAGTTTTTGCAGTGGAGCTTATGCCGGAATTGGTGGAGCAGTCGATAAACAATTTGAGCAAATACAAATTTAAGAACCTTTCCGTGCAGCAAGCCGGCAAGGGCTTGGGTTTGGAAACAGAGGCGCCATTCGACAGGATCTTGGTTTCTGCAGCTGCAAACCAGCTGCCGGAAGAGTTAGTCTCCCAACTCAAAGTCGGCGGACGCATGCTCATCCCAATTAAAAATTCGGTCTGGCAGATTGACCGAATAGCGGCCGATAGGGTTATGTCAATCGAATTCGAAGGCTTTGCTTTCGTACCCTTAATTTAACCATGCGCCAGGGTCACGGCCCAGACTTCTGTTGCTCCGGATTTTTTCAGAAGCTTTGCGATTTCATTTAGAGTAGCACCTGTAGTGGCTACGTCATCCACGAGCAAGTATTTTCCAAATATAGGTTTCGTGACCGCAAAAGCGTTTTGGATGTTTTCCAATCGCTTTTCTTTTTTGAGCGTAGTTTGCGGTCTAGTGAATTTGATTCTTTTTACCAAGTCAACATCGATTTTATTATATAAGTCGTGACTTATATATTTAGCGATTAGTTCAGCTTGATTGAATCCGCGCCAGGCGAATCGGCGTTTGTGAAGGGGGACAGGAACGATTGTAAATTGGGAGAAATAGCCGTCCAAACCTTGATTTATTATCGCTTCACGGATGATTTTGGAAAATTTTGGGCTTAGATCGTCTATGAATTTATATTTGTAGGTTTCAATCAGCCTTGCGATTTGGGGATTGTAATATGGCAAGGCAGAGATAATCCCATCCAATTTATTTTTTGAAATGCAGTCTGGGTGAGTCTTCCCAAATGGCGCTGGTTTTTGGCAAACGATGCAAAGCTGGTTTGGAAGCCGCTCAAGATTAGAGGCGCACGAGTCACACAAAAATTCACCATCATGGCCGCAAACCAGGCAAGTCACGGGGAAAATCAGGTCCGCCAGACTCATGCCAAATTTTTTTAGATTTTCGGCAACATTCATAGCGGGAGCATAGCAAAAAATATCATATAAAAGAAGACCCTGACTTTCGTCAGGGTTGCTTTATGATTTTTGGTATGGCCGCTTTGGTTATCAATTACACGATAGCCCGTTCTGTCTGCTTGACCTGGATGAAATTGTTTTCGAGGGAAATTCGAACATTGGATTTTTCGCTGATTTCACCGTTGATGATTTTTTCGGCCAGCTGGTCTTCTATCATTTCCTGGATGTTGCGGCGGATGAGCCTGGCACCTTGCACTGGGTCATAACTTTTTTCGGCTAGGAATTTGATGACATCCCTATCCACAACTACGTTGATATTTTGGTGCTTGGCAATGTGGTCAGCCAAATACCCGATTTCGAGCATTACAATTTTCTTGATTTCTTCGATCCCAAGCGGGCGGAAGACCAAAATTTTATCGATCCTGTTGAGCAATTCCGGCCTCATGGTCTCTTTCAAGGACTTAAGCACTTTTTCCTTGACGCGGTCGTATTCGGCTTCGGCTTTTTTGCGGGCGTCGTCGAGAAGCTCGCCTGATCGTTCTATTGAGAATCCGTAATCTGAAGCTTGTTTGTTCAGGTCGTAGATCCCAATATTCGAGGTCATGATGATTACGGTATTGCGGAAATTCACGCGTTTGCCGGCGGCATCGGTAAGTTCGCCTTCTTCCAGAATCTGCAGCAGGACGTTGAACACATCCGGATGTGCTTTTTCGATTTCATCGAACAGGATTACGGCGTATGGCTTCTTGCGGATTTCTTCCGTGAGCCTTCCGCCTTCTTCATAGCCGACATAGCCCGCTGGCGCTCCGATCAACCGGGCGACATTGTGGCGTTCCATGAATTCAGACATATCGACGCGGATAAGAGCATCTTTATCCTCAAAAACTTCTTGGGCCAAAACTTTGGCGGTTTCGGTTTTCCCGACTCCGGTCGGGCCCAGGAACAGAAAAGAGGCGATCGGGCGCTTGGGCGAGGTAATCCCGGCCCTCGAGCGGCGGATGGCGGAGGCAATGGTTTTGAGTGGCTCGTCCTGGCCCACGATCCTGGATTGCAAAATCTTTTCCAGATTCACGAGCTTTTTGGCTTCGGCTTTGACCAATTTGTTAAGCGGAATTTTGGTAATCGTTGAGACTGTCCGAGCAATGTCCTCGCCGGTTATTTCGGCTGTGGACGGCTTTTTGACGATTGTCTTTTGGTACTCGCTCTTTTGTTTTTTAAGTTTATCTTCTTGTGACTTCAGGTGCAGGGCAGTCGTAAAATCCTGAAGCATGACGGCTTTCGTTTTTTCTTCCTCAAGTTTTTTCAGTTCAACCTCGATCTTCTTGACTACACGGATGTTGCGGTTCTTGGCGTTTAGAGTTTTTGAATATGCTGCTGTTTCATCGATTAGGTCCAAAGCTTTATCGGGCAGGAAGCGGTCGGTAATGTATCGCGAAGAAAGCTCGACCGCGGCTTTGACGGCATCGTCGGTAATGGTTAGGTTGTGGTGTTTTTCATAATTTGGCTTAACACCTTCCAAAATCTGAATAGATTCTTCAATGCTTGGCTCTTCGACCAGGATCGGTTGGAATCGGCGTTCCAGCGCCGCATCGTGTTCAATGTGTTTCTTGTATTCAGCCAGAGTGGTGGCGCCTATAACGCGAATCTCACCGCGAGCCAGAGCGGGCTTTAGAATATTGGCGGCGTCCAGGGAACCTGTGGTAGCGCCGGCGCCAACGATTGTATGCAGCTCGTCGATAAATAAAATAATGTTAGGGTTATCTTTGACCTCGTCAATGACTTGCTTTAAGCGTTGTTCAAATTCACCGCGGAACATGGAGCCTGCAACGACCAAAGCCATATCCAGAGTGATAATTTTTTTATCCAGAAGCGAGTCCGGGACTTCATGTTTGACTATAGCCAAAGCCAAACCTTCCACGATTGCCGTTTTGCCAACACCAGGTTCGCCGATTAGGACTGGGTTGTTTTTCGTCCTTCGGTTAAGAATTGAAATCAATCTTTCAATTTCAGCTTTGCGGCCGATAACCGGATCGATTTTGCCTTTCAGGGCTTTTTTGGAAAGGTCGGTGGTAAAGTAATCCAACGCCGGAGTTTTTGCCGAACGGTTGCCCGGAGCCGGCATCGCGGCACCCTCTTCGATTAACGGCTGCTCGTCGGCATTCAATAGATCCGGGAAGCGCGAAACATTTTCAAAAATAGAAATCAGGTTCTTTTTAAGCTCCGAAGTCGAGACTTTGAGGCTGGTAAGGATCGTCTTGGCTTCGTCGGTCTCCATATCAGTTATTCCGTAGAGGAAATGTTCGGTGCCGATAAATTGGTATTGGTATCGGCTGGCGATAATTGCTGATTTTTCGATAATTTCCCGGAGGTTGTTGGAAAGCTTGGGCTGCCATTTGTCGGAAATATGGTTTTGGTTCATCCGGATTATTTCTTGTTTGACCATTTCCGGGCTGATTTTGTTTTTCAGGAGGATTTCCGAAGCAAAGGAAGAGATCTCCTGGACAATGCCATACAGGAGGTGTTCGGAACCTATGTGGTCGTGGTGCAAATCTTCGGAAAGCCTTTGAGAGGTGATGAGTGCAGATTTGGCTCGGGAAGACAGGCGTTCTAATATGAATGAGAAGTGGTTCATTGATGTCAATTTGGTTAGAAATTAGGAATTAGAACTTAGAAATTAATATATACTATACTAATATTATACCAGAGAAGTCAAGGCTGTGAGGCTGGACTTATTAGACCATTATTGTGCGGCCATCGAAGCTTTAGGTCAACTGTTTAATTTACATTAAAGATAAGCAAACAAAATGGATATTGAAGAACAATCGAACAGCCAGGATGAATATCATCGCATATTTGACAAAGCAGTCAAGCTTTTGGCCTTGCGTATGCACACAAAAGCCGAGCTCGGACGCAAACTTCTTCGTTACAAACCTACAAAAGAGGTCATAGGGCAAGTTTTGGAGCGATTAACAGAACTCAAAGCCCTGGACGATGAGGGGTTTGCAGAAATTTACCTCGATAATCTTATACGATATAAAACATTCGGTTATTACGGGCTTAAGGCAAAATTGCTTTCACGTGGTATTACAAGTGATGTTTGTGAGAAATTACTACAACAGCAGTTGAGCCTTGACCAGGAGGAAGGTATAGCCAAAAAAATTTCATCAAAAGGCAAAAGCCGTGAATTACTCGCGCAATCATTGTCCAGAAAAGGTTTTCGATCAGAAGTTATATCAAGGATCATGAAAAATTCCGATTTGGATATATAAGCTGTTTATGGTATAATTTATAAAGTAAAAGCATAAAGGGAATGTAAATCATGTCCATATCTATCGAAGAGGTTAATCGAATCGCTAAACTTGCCCGATTGGAATTCGATGAGCCGGAGAAACAAAAACTGCAAAAAGAAATGTCGGACATTTTGAATTACGTAGACCAGCTCAAGGAAATCGAGTCCAAGTCCTTGAATATATCAGAAGATCCGCAGGCTATGAATCTTATGCGAGACGATGTTGTTGAACAAAAAGAGTCACCCGAGGAGTTCCTGAAACAAGCGCCGGCAAGGGAAGGCAATTTCGTGAAAGTGAAAAGTGTCCTCGATTAATTTTTAAAAAGGGACACTTTTCATCCCGGACTTGATCCGGGATCTATATAAATGGAATAAAATGGACTTTAAAGATCTGACAATCAAAGAAGCATCGGATCTGCTTGCCAAGAAAAAAATTTCTGCTTCGGAATTGGCAAAAGCATCGCTGCAGCGGATAAAAGAAGTTGATGACAAGCTTCACGCTTTTTTGTATGTAGCAGAAGAGAAAGCCCTGGCAGATGCAAATACCGCAGATGATATGATTGCCAAAGGGGAAAATTCCGCTTTGACCGGAATCCCATATGCGGCCAAGGACAACATTTTGGTTAAGGGCCTGCAAGCCACGGCCGGATCCAAAATTTTAGAGAATTACAAGGCTCCTTACGACGCCACCATAATTAAAAAATTATCGGGAGCTAACCCGGTGCTTATGGGTAAAACCAATTTGGATGAGTTTGCCATGGGCTCGTCCACGGAAAATTCCGCTTTCGGACCCACAAAAAACCCGTTTGATTTGGAACGAGTGGCCGGAGGTTCATCCGGCGGCTCAGCAGCCGCTGTTGCTTCCGGAGAAGTTTTATTTTCCTTTGGGACTGACACGGGAGGTTCAGTCAGGGAACCCGCATCGTTTTGCGGCGTTGTCGGGCTCAAGCCAACATATGGCCGGTGCTCGCGTTTCGGTTTGGTGGCTTTGGGCTCGTCACTGGACCAGCCTGGCGTTTTTGCAAAAACAGTTGAAGATACCGCTATGGCGTTTCAGTTGATTGCCGGGCAAGATGTGCATGATTCAACAACTTTGCCAAAACCGGTACCCGATTATTCCAGTTCCTTAAAAGAAGATTTGAAGGGAATGAAGATCGGCATCCCGAAAGAATATTTCGTTTCTGGAATTAATCCGGAAGTCGAAAAAATTACACGTGATGCTATAAAAAAGTTTGAAGAACTGGGGGCGGTAGTGGAGGAAATGAGTTTGCCGCATACCAAATATGCACTGGCTTGCTACTACATCATCTTGCCGGTAGAGATTTCTGCAAACTTATCTCGCTACGACGGTATTCGATATGGATTATCCGTTCCTGGGGAAAATTTGGAACAGGTTTATTTCAATACGAGGTCAAAGGGTTTGGGTGCTGAACCCAAAAGGCGAATCATGATCGGAACTTACGCGTCTTCAGCGGGTTACTTTGACGCTTATTATAAAAAAGCCATGCAGGCGAAAAGCTTGATCCGAAAAGATTTTGAAGATGCATTTAAACAATATGATTTGATTTTAACTCCCACAGTACCCAGTCCCGCTTTCAAGATAGGCGAAAAGGTAAATGATCCGATCGCCATGTACTTGGAGGATATCTTTACGGTAAGTTTGAACATTGCCGGCGTGCCCGGAATGTCTGTGCCAGCCGGTGCGACATCAGAAGGACTGCCGGTCGGTCTGCAAATCATTGCGCCGCATTTCGCGGAAGAAAGAATATTCCAAGCAGGTTATGCTTTTGAAAAAGCTTTAAATTTAAAATTAAAACCAAAACTATGAAGAAAAAAATTAGTTTAGTTATTTTATTTTTTTCGTTAATCCCATTTGTATCATCCGCTGCCAACAAATGTGCTGACGCAGGCGCACCCGGCACTTTGGGAGCTTGCATCAGCCAGGTTTACATTTGGTCCATCGGAGCCGCTGGGATATTGGCTTTGTTGATGATCGTTTTCGGAGGATATGTCACTTTGACTGCTGCTGGGAACGCTGAACGCGCGAGTAGGGGAAGAGGTTATATTTGGTCATCCTTAATCGGCCTATTCTTGTTGCTGGGAGCTTATTTGCTCTTGAACACTATCAATCCGGATCTGACAAATTTTAATTTTGACTCTTTTGATAAAACATTTAATGCAACCCAAGCTACGCAACCAAATAGTTCCACTACAAATACTACACCATTACCAGGAAAATAAATGACTTACGAACCAGTCATAGGACTTGAAGTCCACGTTCAACTTAAAACCGCGAGCAAGATGTTTTGCGGCTCGCCGAATGCCGAAGCAACCGAGCCCAATGTCCATATTTGTGAAATTTGCACCGGACAGCCCGGTGTTTTGCCAGTGATCAACCGCGAAGCAGTCCGTAAATCCATAATGGTCGGTTTGGCATTGAATTGCGAAGTGGCAGAGTACTCAAAGTTCGACCGAAAGAATTATTTTTATCCTGATTTGCCGAAAGGCTACCAGATTTCCCAATTTGACTATCCACTCAATGGCCGGGGTGAGCTGGAATTGGTAGTAAATGGGGAAGTCAGAAAAATTGGAATTACCCGAGCGCACCTGGAAGAAGACGCAGGCAAGCTCGTGCATCCGACGGGAGCCTCATACAGCTTGGTCGATTATAACCGAGCAGGCACCCCATTGCTCGAAATTGTCTCAGAGCCCGATATTCGATCTTCAGAGGAAGCAAAAGTGTACCTGCAGCATTTGCAAAATGTCATGCGATATTTGGGTGTGTCCGATGCTGACATGGAAAAAGGCCATTTGCGATGCGATGCAAACATTTCCTTAAGGAAAAAAGGCGAAACCGGATTTCCGCCTTACAAGGTCGAGATAAAAAACATGAATTCGTTCCGCTCCGTTGCCAATGCTATCGAATACGAGATCAAGCGCCAAAGCGAAATTTTGGATGAAGGCAAAATCCCGGCCAAGGAAACCCGCGGCTGGGTGGACGACAAAGGCATTACTGTTTCCCAGAGAAGCAAAGAAGAATCCCAGGATTATAGATATTTTCCGGAACCCGATCTGCCGGTTTTGCATTTGGAAAAAGAATGGGTCGAGGAAATTAGGCGCGAGCTGCCAGAATTGCCAAACGTCCGGAAAGAACGATTCGTAAAACAATTTGCGATTCCAGAAAAAGATGCCGAGATTTTGGTCAACTACAAAGAACTTTCGGAATACTTCGAAGAGGTCGTTTCGGAACTGGACGAGTGGTTGGAAATCGAGAAGGGCCAGGATCGAACCAAACTGGTAAAGATGACGGCGAACTGGTGTTTGGGTCAGTTCTTATCGCTTCTGAATGAAAACAATATTACGCCCACACAGTCCAAAATCACTCAGGAAAATTTTGCGGAGCTTATGAAACTGATTGGGCAGGGGAAAGTCAGCCAATCTGGAGCGCGTGATGTCTTTGCAAAAATGTTTGAAACCGGTGAAGACCCGCATGTTATTTTGGATCAGCTCGGATTGCATCAAGTTTCGGATGAAGGTGCAATATTGGAAGCCGTAAAAAAAGTCATTGCCGAGAATCCAAAAGGGGTTGCGGATGCAAAAGTTAAAGGTGAGAAGTCATTTGGCTTCTTAGTTGGCCAAACCATGAAAGAACTCAAAGGAAAAGGGAACCCGCAGAAGATAAATGAATTATTGAAAAAAGAATTGGAAAAATAAATCACCCCGCACTTGATGCGGGGTCTTGTTTTTAGATCTCGGATCGTCGCACGATGGATTTATCAATGCGACGTCCGGGATTGGTTGTTGGCATCAAATATTTTTTGATAAGTCGTTCGGCTTGTTTTTGTTTTGCGATCCAATGAATCCGTTTGTCTCGCTTAAACCAAGTCATTTGCCGTTTGGAAAAATGGTGGATGGCATTTTTTAATTGTGCAACCATTTCGCCGTAAGTTAGTTTATGTTGCAGATAAAGGGAAACGAATCGGTA
Organism: uncultured Candidatus Saccharibacteria bacterium; assembly: GCA_964580495.1. Classification (GTDB taxonomy): domain Bacteria; phylum Patescibacteriota; class Doudnabacteria; order UBA920; family O2-02-FULL-48-8; genus JAIFWV01. Next base: position 49,122 of record CAZOKE010000001.1, on the reverse strand, counting down.
TTCCAACCCGAATGATTCAAGTCTTTTCCAGCTTAATCCTGCTTTGCGCAATTTTTTGACCTCACCAATCATTCCTGATTTAAGTCTATGTTCCAAGCGTTTGTCGATCAGCTTGTAAAGTTCGGCTTGGGATTTATTGATACCGATGAGAAGAGATCCTGAATCAAGTTCAGGATTGCGTACTGGGATCGGTTTGCCAGTTGCCTTGACGATCTCGATTGCACGGATGAGGCGCGCGGGATTGTGAGGGTCAATTGAGTCCGCGCGCCTTTTATCTAGTTTTTTAAGTATGGCAAAAAGTTGGGCAGCGCTTTTGTTACTTAATTGATTACGTAATTTTTTGTTTGGCTCTACTTCCGGGATATTCCAATCATCAATAAATGAGTAAATATAAAATGGCGTACCGCCGACTATGAACGGTACCTTATGCTTTTTTTCGATTTGACCCCGAGCCAGTGTTCCCAGTTTTTTGAAATCGGCGACAGTAAATTGCTTTTTGGGGCTGATAACATCCAAAAGGTAATGTTTGATCAGTCGTTGCTCTTTTTTCGATATTTTGCCGGAACCTATATCCAAACCTTTGTAGACTTGGCGCGAATCAGCCGAAATTATTTCGCCATTAAATTTTTTTGCCAAATTGATGCCGAGCGTTGACTTGCCGGAAGCGGTTGGGCCGAGAATGACAATAAGCTTATCCTTATGCTTTGAATTGTGAATCATGAATTATGAATTAGGAATTAGGTTTTTTCTTGGCAATTTTAAACCCGGCGAATTTTGACGAATGGCGAAGTGATGCCCCGTGGACTCGCATCCGAGGGCGTTTTTTAATTTCTCTTCTTTCGGATTTGAGATTATGATCAGTAATTTTTCGCATAAAATGACGGACGATAAAAGTACTTTCTCGTTACAAAAATGAAAAGCAAAACAATTCGACGTTTGATTGCTGTGGATAGCTTGGATTATGCATGGAACAGATCCGAATAGTATTGTTTGTCCAAGCAAGGCGTTTAATTAGCGGCATGGGTTCTAGTCTTATTATACAAAATTTTTTATTGCTAGTAACGCGAAACCTTAAAGTTGCGTTTACTAGTGATTGAAAAATAATTTTTGACGAAAATTTCTGACTGTGGGATTCAACAACAAATTTCACTCATTTTATTTTTTACTTGACGCAAATATCCAGTAGTCACACAATCGGCATTTTAAGTAAGCTTTGACTATGCCGATTTGAAGTTCGAAATTTAAAGCCATTAACGGAGCCAAACTTATGCTTTCTGTAATCATCCCGGTCTTCAATGAAAAAAATAATTTGCCCTCACTCGTGGCTAAACTTTCCAAAAGCTTGGAAGGAATCGAACACGAGCTGATTTTTATTGACGATCATTCGAAGGACGGATCTCTGGAATATTTGAAAAACGTGCAGCAAATGCACCAGAATATCCAAATCCTGAGCAAAAAAGGGAAGCGCGGTAAGTCCACTTCTTTGCTGGAAGGAATTGTGGAATCACGCGGCGAGGAAATCGCCATGATCGATGCCGATTTGCAGTACCCTCCCGAAGCAATTCCGGAAATGTACAAACAGCTTGCAAATTACGATATAGTGGTCGGGAAGAGGGTTGCAGTCAGCGGGAACCTTGGCCGCCGCGCCCTGACTCAAATTTTTAATTTTTTCTTCGGAAAAGTGCTGCTTGGGTTGAACGTGGATGTCCAATCCGGGCTAAAAGTTTTCCGCAAGCAGACAATCCAGGCCATCCATTTGGCTCCAACGCCTTGGGGTTTTGATTATGATTTTTTGTACAAAGCCAAGCGGCTGGGTTGGAAAATCGGAGAAGTACCAATTGATTTCTACGAGCGCAAGGCAGATTTGAGCAAGGTTGACACTTTCCGCACCGGTTTTGAGCTGGCCTATGGCGCGATGAAACTTCGGTTGATGTATTTGTTGCGCTCTGTGTTCAAGTTCAGCGACCATCCGCATAAATCAGAACGGTTTGGCTTGAGATATGACAACAATAAAGATTTTTTGTTTTTGCCGGAAATTATGTCCGCTAAAAGACATGTTTATGCCGAAACCGTGAGCTTGGTTTTGGTGGTTGCGGCATTATTTGCGTTGGCGGTTTTTGGCTTGCATAAATTTACCGGGTTGGCTTATCTTGTGGTAATTTCCGGGATTTTGGCGTCGTTCTATGTGCTCATGATGTTTTTCAAATTGCGTTTGATTTATCATGCCCTGGGCGGTGATTTCGTGAAAGTTTCTCAAGAAGAATTGGATGCAATAAATCCATATGATTTGCCGACCTACACAATTCTCATTCCGCTCTACAAAGAGGCGGAAGTCATTCGTCAGATCATAAAAGCCATGAGCGCCATAGATTATCCTGCCGACAAATTGGATATCATAATAACTTTGGAGGGATATGACACCGAAACCATAGAAGCGATTGCCAATGTCAATCCGCCGGAGCACTTCAAAACTTTGATCTTGCCCGACGTCCAGCCAAAAACCAAACCGAAGGCGCTGAACGTGGCGTTTCCGCACACACAAGGGGAATTTTTGGTGATTTATGATGCGGAAATCATTCCGGATCCGGACCAGCTTAAGAAAGCTTATTTGGCTTTCCAAAAATATCCCGATGTCGACGTGCTCCAAACCCGGCTCGACCATTATAATCCGGAACAAAGCTTGGTCACGCGATTGTTCAACGAAGAATTTTCTTTCCACTTCGATATGCTTTTGCCGGGTTTGCAAAAGCTCGGCTATCCGGTGCCCTTGGCCGGGCACAGCGTGCATTTCCGCCGCAGTGCGATTGAGGAAGTCGGGGCCTGGGATCCCTATAATGTCACCGAGGATGCGGATATGGGCATTCGTTTGGCCCGCGCGCGGAAGAAAGTCAAAATTCTTGATTCTGCCAGCAAAGAAGAAGCCACAGCCACAATCTCGGCTTGGATCGGCCAGCGTACGCGCTGGATTAAGGGATTTATCCAAACCAGCATCGTGCACCTGCGGCACCCGCTGAGGTTTAAGCAGGAGCTCGGATTAGGATGGGGAGGCCTGCTTGCTTTCATCGTCACAGTGCCTGCAAGTGTTCTCATCAACATCTCAAATTTGGTTTATTGGGTTTTGCTTGTCGGCTGGTTTGCGACCCATTCGCATTACATCCAGCAGTTTTTCCCGGGGCCGATTTATTATGTATCGTTAGTCTCATTTGTGGCCGGCAATCTCATATTTGTCTACCTCAATCTCGTTTCGAGTTACATGCGCGGGCGATATTCAATGGTCAAGTACGGTTTGTTGTCGCCTCTATACTGGCTGATGCTGGCGTACGCTTCGGTCAAAGCTGCAATAGAATTGGTGATCAAACCGCATCACTGGTCCAAGACCGCGCATGGCAAACATTTAATTGAAAAGGAAACTCCAGAAAGGATCCCAAGATATGTCATCAAACCAACCTAGTTTCGCAAAGAAATTCTGGCCCGAAGTATTTATCGTGATTTTTTCGGTGTGTGCCGGAAGCCTTATGGCTGCGTATCTATACAAGCAGCATTTAATCCTGGTGCTGACAGATGAGTACGCGCATTTAAACTTCTCAAAAATGCTTTCCCAGAGCATGACTCCAGGGATATCTCAGATCGGGTTTTGGCCGCCTTTGCTGCACCTGCTCATGGCGCCGCTAAATTTGGTGCCGTTTCTGTACCGCAGCGGCTTGTCTGCAGCTTTTGTGCTTATCCCAATTATGGCTTTGGGCGCGGTGTTCCTGTACCGAATAAGCCTGCTCTTTACCGAAAACAAATGGCTGTCGCTAATTGCGGCCATAACATTCATAGCCAATCCTTACGTCCTATATTACGCCTCGGTTCCGATGATGGAAGTTTTGTTTTTGACGAATCTTTTCGGCACAGCTTACTTTACCGCGCTCTGGCTTAAGTACGATAAATTCAAATATTTGTTTTGGACGGCTTTGTTTGTGACACTGACCTGCCTCTCGCGCTATGAAGGAATGATTTTGATTCCATTGCTGTTATTGGTAATAATCCTAAATCTCATCAGGCGCCGCAGCTCGGTTCCCAAAGCCCAAGCTTTGATAATCCTGTTTTCCTTCGTGGCGATTTTGGGCAGCGTGGCAATTGTAGTTTATAGCTGGATTTTCGGGGGGAATCCTTTGGCATTCACAGGCAAGAATTGGATTTCCGAACCGAGTTTCTCTTTCCCAACCAGCCATAACATACTCAGCTCCGTTTACTATTTGCTGTACGCATCATATTATATGATTTCCCAGCCGCTGATTGTATTTGCCGTCCTGAGCTTGTTTGTGATTTTGCTGTTGGCTAACGAAAAATTTGAAATGTTTTCAGTTTTCGCGGTCATGCTAAGCCCGACTGCATTTATTGTTGCCGCATTGTTCACGGGCAGTTTCCAGCTGGCGGTGCCAGACTTGCCACCCGGAAACATTTTCCTCAACGAGCGCTATGGCCTGACATGGGTCGGGTTCGTGTTGATTGTGCCGGTTATAGCTTTAGGACAGCTGCTGCTCCGCTCTAAAACCAAGACATATTTGCGGTACATCAGCAGCGGGACTGCCGTAGTTGCGGCCGGCTTAGTGGTATTCTTGTCTTTTTCCAATTTTTACGATGTTGCATTGGCGCAAAACTATTTTGCCATAAGGGACAACATCAACTCGCCGCGGCTGCAACAAGATGAGGTCGCGATATATCTCAAGCAGAATTACGACTACGGCAAGATCCTCATCACCAGGAACGATAATGACCCTGTGTTGGCCCAGTCATCTGTACCGCTTTCGGATTTTCTCTACGAAGGAAATTATCTTTACTATGACCAGAGCCTGAAGGAGCCGTGGCTGTTTGCGCGGTATGTCGTCATGCACAATCCCGATGACCAAAACCCGAAAAGTATCGAGGCCTCTGATTTGATTTCAGTCGCTTGGGGCAATTCTACTGAATTCAACGATTACTACCAATTGGTTCTCCAAAATTCCAAACGCCGCGTATACAAGGTCCGAACCGACAAAGTCGTTGCTTTGGCCAAGCAGCAAAAACTTGATTTATCCCAAATTCCATCTATAAATCGAGATATTTCGTGGTGGGACCCAAGCAATATTTATGCAAAAATACAGGACCACACTGCCGTTGGTTTGAAATAGAATAGTGAGGACAGGAAAATCTATGAAAAAGTGGATAATCGTGATCGTGCTGTTTTTTGTTGCGGTATTGATTGCGTTTTCAGAATCCCGCCGCCACAAATATTCCGACGTTAGCTGCCAACAAAACACCGGCCCGTTTTCCGACGTCTCACAGCCCAATATTTCCAAACCTGACCTGGCGCGCAAAGTTCAGGATTTTTACGCTGCGTGCCTGAAAAACCAATACAGCCCGGGCTACGTGACCACGCCCAATAACGGCAATTCCGAATCCCAAGCCTATGCTTTGCTGCAATCTTATCTCTCGGGCGACAAGGCAACTTTTAATGACGTTTTGAATTGGACCAACCAAAACATTAAACGGGGGAGTGACAACCTTTTGGCTTGGAAATTCAACGTCGGCTCTGACCACCACGCCCAGATTCTGGACGCCAATTCAGCTACCGATGCCGACACGGATGCGGCTTACGCTTTGCTCAAAGCCGGGCAGGACTGGAATCGGCAGGATTATATTGCAGAAGGCAAATTGATCGCCAACGATATCTGGAACATTGAAACGGTGGATATCAATGGCAAAAGATATCTGATCGCCGGCCCCTGGGCCAACCAATCGGATTCTGTGGTGGTGAATCCTTCGTATATTTCACCTCAGGCTTATCGGGTATTTGCGAATTTTGATATAAATCATGACTGGAATAAACTGGCGTCGGATTCATATGATTTGTTGACTCGGGTTTCCGACCAAAATGGAATTGTGGCGCCGCCCAACTGGATTGTTGTTTCAAAAAAAGACGGCAGCCTCACGAATTATGCCGGCAAACCGGATTCCCGCGATTTCGGCTATGACGCTTTTCGGACATTTTGGCGCATCGGCTTAGACCAGCTCAAAACCCCAAGCTCGCAGTCATGGAATTACGTTTCCTCCGCTACGGAATTTGACAAAGATTGGAAAGCCAATCAGCAAGTCTGCGCGTTGTATTTATTTCAAAACGGCAATTATGTTTGCGACCATTCCACGACAAGCACTCTGGCAGCACCAATTGGCGTCTTTAGCGTTACGAACGGTTTTCTGGCAGCGCAAGTCATCCAAAAATATTATATCCGCAATGGCAAACTCCAGTTCCCGGATAAGGATTATTATGCCCAGTCCTGGCACTGGTTTGCCGCCTGGCTATGGGCACATAGTTAGGTTTTATGCCCACTCTTTTTCGTCGAGCAAGAAATGGACGAAAAGTCGCCAAGCTCTCGGCAGCTAGTGAGGGAGTGAATGCCTGAAAAATTCTCGGAATATATTTAGCTCGTTGCGGCGTTGCTGGCACATGCATAATCGGCGGTGCATGCGTTAATTCAGCCTTGCTCGCGTCATATTCCGACCGAATTTTTCAGACGGTGGCGTTAGGGAACAAAAATAAAAAACCACCCAGGTTGTGGGTGGTTTTTTCTTACTGACAGTGGGCTTAATACGCCGGAGTAAGTTACCAAGAAGCTCGCGAAGCTAGTCCTAGTGCATAGTCGGGCCAGAAGACGCCGGCAGCAGGGCCGCCGTTGCAGGTTCCATCAGAGCCGCCCGGACCTTTGACCCAGAGGTAGGCGTCGATCAGAGGATTGCCGGTGTTGGTCGTCGGTGGATTTCCCAGTGCGCGGCTGGAAGGATTGCACCATTGCTGGTCGGCCGTAGGACCCAACCCATTGCGGCCGGTGTCCACGAGAAAGTGTTTGCCGCCTATCAAGCTTGAGACTTGCTGGCCATAATTTGCGTTATCGGAAGTGTAGTAGAAGTTTGAAGTGTTGAGCGCAAACCCTGTGGCATTGGCCACTCCCGCTTGCTGCAGGCGGCTGGCCATATCGGTGGCGGAAATCCAATTCGGATGCCCGGCATCGATGTACACGGATTGGCCTTTGGAGCTGAAAAGGTTGACCGCGTTTTGCAAAAGCGAGTAGCGGGTTGCCAAATCCTGGCTGGACAGGCAAGTGGTAAGGCTGATAGCGTCCGGTTCAAGTATAATTGCCGCTTTTCGGCTGCCGATTGCATTCGAGATTGCTTGGACCCAGTTCTGGTAATCAGATGCAGTGGAAGCACCGCCTTGGGAATATCCGCCGCAGTCTCGGTTTGGGATATTGTAGAGCACGAAAACCGGCAGCGCGCCCTGGGCGGTGATGTTGTTCATCATATTTGTCACATCACTGCCGACATTGGTGTTCCACCCGCCGAGCCATTCGACTTCCGGCTGGTTGCCGATTTTATCCATAAGCGCGGCATTTGTTGGGTTGGCGGAGCGATTGTTGTCAGCCCAAACATGCGCGTCATTGTACTGGTTCCAATATAATTTTGCACCCGCAAACGGATTATTTGAATTTGTGCTGGATGCTGTTTGAGTTGTCACAGTTTGAGTTGGATTAGAAGTTGTAGTTGGAGCATTGGTTTGGGTTGATGTCGTCTGGTTTGTCGCGGCTCCCGCGGTGAGGGTTTGGGCATTGTTTTGCCAGAAATACATTGTGGACCAGTTTGAGTTGAACAGTCCGTATTTCACCGTGTAGGTTCCCCCGGCAGATGGCGTCCAGGAAATTGAGTAGGGCACAGTCTGATTTGATCCCAGGTTTTGGCCGGAGAAGAATTGCTGGTAAACTCGATTGTTGTTTGAATCAAAAATTTCTATATCGACTATCGCATTGCGAATGGAAGCGCCCGGATTGGTGACATTGACGGATACTTGATTTGTTTGTGCCATTGCCAAACTTGAGGTGGTGTTTGAAGCAATAGTATTTGTAGATATAGTGCTTGTGTTGGATGTAGTCGCAGAAGCAAGGTTGGTTTGTATTGCACTAGTGAGCTGGGCAGAGGGGATCGTCTCATAAGCCTGGCTGGCTGAAACCCAAGACAGTTTGGCCACGGCGCGGCCAGTGTTTTCGTAATATTCCATCTTGATAGGGTACTGTTGTCCGGCAGTCAGCGCAATCGAGCCGCTGCTGACCGACGCCGAATGGTCTGTCCAGTTGTCTACGATGAGCTGGTTGTTGACCCACAGCCGCACGCCGTCATCAGTGTAAGCGCTGAATGTATAATTTTCGGAATACAAAGGTGCGATCATACCTTCCCATCTCGCGGAAAAATGATCATTTGGCACAGCCGGATCAGGGCTGCCATAACCCCAGTTAAAGTTAATGTTGGCATCTGTGCGGGTCAGTACCGGGTTTGTCAGGTCTTGGTTCCCGAAATACGTAGCTGACAAGCCGTTTGGTATGGTATCGGCTTTGGTTCGGAAATTGATTTGGCCTGTTACCGCCACCAAAAACATCAGGAGCGTGGCCGCAGCACAAGCGCGTGCGAATTGTTTTTTACCCCGCACCAGTTTCAGAAGTTGAGGTTTACTAAACAATTTTACCCGACCGGGTTTATTTAAATCAGATAGTAAAGCATCTTTAATAAAACTGGTGCGGGGTTTATTCAGTTTTGGAATTTTCAAACGATTTTTGAATCGCATTCAAATCCTTTCTTAATTCTTACTTTTGCTATTTTAACCTAATTAGCTAATCGTTCAAGCAATAAAACTTGTTACTTACTCACAACTTTGTTGATAACCCAATCAAAAGTAACGAATTGCCGAACAAATGCGTCAAAATATTTTTTTTTATCCAAAATTGTTTGTGAGATTGCCATAACACCAGCAAAAAAACGAGGTGCAGGGAACAGCGTACAGGGGACAGAACGAAAATAATGCTTTAGGGTAAGCTTTGCCCTTTAGAAGTTGCTGATTGATTAACTTCTAACGGGGTTGACAAAAAGGGCAAAAAGGAGTATACTTACCCGTTGGAATTCCACGGAGGAAATGCTAAAAACCGCCTGTTTTGCAGGCATTCTGTTTTTGGAGGGCGTGATGAAGAGATTGTTTGCACTCGTGATCTTCGCAGCCATGTTCGCCGGCTGCCGAGGGGCTTCGATAAACACTGCAAGCCCGTCGCCGACCCAGGCCGCCTTGGATCTCAAGAACGGGATCCAGATCGTTGTAGGGACGGCAAGCGATGGAGGTTACGTACAGTTCAACGGCAATCTCTCATCGATCCTTCCTCAGGATCAGCAGACTGATGCTGGTCGCGGTCCGAACGTTGACTTGTACGCGTTCTCGAATGGCCGTTGGCACCAGTATGTCGTCTCGGCAAACAACTCGTCCCCAAATGCAAATGCAGACACAACAATTGTCCGCGGCATTGATTTCGGCGGCAGTGGAACACTCGAGTTCTATGTCTTGATCGAGCCACGCACCAGCAACGGCGGATTCGGGACCAGAATCGAGGCGACGTTCCCACTCGCCAACGATTCATCGCGGTTCTTGCTCACGCCGAGCAATCTGCAGATCGCGACTCGCGACGGACACACCGTCATTACCGGGCCGGTTCCGGCCAGGTAAACCGAAAAGCGCTTGTCCATTTCTCTCGAAAGAGGGATTGGACCTAGCGCTTCTTTTTTATGCTTTTTCAGTTCTCTTCGAGAACCAGTTTGTCACTTTTCTTCTAGAAGAAAAGTGACGGAAAAGAAGTCGGAAATTTGCCGGCCTCGCGACAAAGGACAAGTCAGTCCACTTGCTCATATAGCCAGCCTGACGGCTGGCTTTGTCGCTCAGACAGCGGCAAATTTCCAGGGAAACCAAAAAACCAACTGCAACTTGGTCTTGGTTTTGCCCCCTCTTAAAATAAGAGGGGGCGGGTTAGCTAAGAATACGCGGGGGAGTTATTGTAGAGATCTTGTGTCAATCTCTTTCTTTATTTCTTTTATGAATTTAGCGAGTTTGATTTGTCCATAATCTTTGCCCGAACGGCCGCGTTCGGCAACAGTTTTCGATTTAACTTCTTTTTCCCCAATAATCAACATATAGGGAACTTTTTGCAACTGTGCTTCGCGGATTTTTTTGCCCACGGATTCATTGCGGTCGTCCAATTCCACACGGATGCCGTTTTCTTTCAGTTCTTCATAAACTTGCTTGGCATATTTGTTCTGCTTTTCCGAAATCGGAAGCACAATGGCTTGGACCGGTGAGAGCCACACAGGGAAAGCACCCGCGAAGTGCTCGATAATTATGGCTAGAAATCTTTCGAAAGAACCGAGCAGGGCGCGATGGATCACAATTGGGGTTTTCTTGGATCCATCTTTGTCCACGTATTCCAAACCGAATCGTGCCGGCATTTGGAAGTCGAGCTGGACTGTGGAGAGCTGCCATTTGCGGCCCAAGACATCTTTGATGCGCATATCTATTTTGGGTCCATAAAATGCGCCGTCTTTTTCATTGATACTGAATTTCCATTTGGCTTTTTTCAAAGCTTTCTCCAAAGCTTTCTCGGCTTTGTCCCAATCTGCTTTGGACCCCAATGCTTTGTCAGGCATGGTGCCAAGCGAGACCTCATCGATTTCCATATTGAAAACTTTGAATATCCGCTCGATGCGGCCGAGAAGTTCAGCAACTTCATCTTCAATTTGGTCAGGAGTAAGGAAGATGTGGCAATCATCTTGGGCAAAAGCGCGGACTCGTGTTAGCCCGGAGAGAGTACCGGAGAGCTCGTTTCGATAGAGTGTTGTCATTTCTGCTATGCGCAGAGGCAAATCTTTGTATGAATAAAGTCCTTGTTTGAACAGCAGCATGTGCCCCGGGCAGTTCATGGGCTTGAGCGCGAATTTTTTATTTTCGACATCGAAGAGGAACATGTCATCTTTGTAATGTTCCCAATGTCCCGAAATTTTCCAAAGCTCCGAGTCAAACATCTGCGGCAGTTTGACTTCGGAGTAGCCGTCACCGTAAGAATATTCTCGGGCAAATTTTTCCAGCTCATGGCGCACGATCATGCCTTTGGGCTCGTAGAAAGGAATGCCTGGGGCCAGCTCGTTGAAGAGAAACAAACCAAGTTTGGGACCGACTACCCGGTGGTCGCGTTTGGCAATTTCTTCCTGGAGTTTCAAATAATCTTCCAATTCTTTTTTTGACTCGAAAGCTAATCCGTATATGCGCTGCATCTGGGGATTTTTTTGGTCACCCCGCCAATAAGCGCCTGAGGTTTTTTCGAGTTTGAAAGATTGAGGGTCGATTTCGGAAGTGTTGTGGACATGCCCGCCGCGGCAGAGATCGGTAAATTTGCCGGTTTTGTACAAGGAAACTTTTTCAGGTTTCAGGTTACGGGTTGCAGGTTTCAGATCTGAAGCAGAAGATTCTTGATTCAGAATTTCGTCTGCCTTGGTTGTCCCATATTTCTCGATATCTTTCACCAGCTCCACTTTGAACGGCTGGTGCGCATCTGTAAAATATTTTTTTGCTTCGTGCGTGGTCATCTCATTGCGCTCAAAAGCTAATTTCTGTTTGACCAGCTCCCGCATGCGCTTTTCGAGCTTGGCAATGTCTTCCGGAGTGAGCGGACGTGGGAGGAGAAAATCATAAAAGAACCCGTTTTCAATAACAGGGCCTACTCCCAAATGGGCCTTGGGAAACATTTCTAAAACCGCACTGGCCAAAATGTGCGCAAGGGAATGACGTAAGTTGTGTAGTCTTTCTGTCATATATTTAATAAAAAAAGCGCTATTGCGCTTGGGTCCCTCACATTCTTCTACATAGATTTCTCTAAGTAGAATGTGAGGGAGGTTCCACCCAAATCTTGTCCTCGTGAAAACGGGGATCTTAATTGACTCTTTAACGCAAGAGGGTAGCGGAGAGCTCGGTAGTTGGTAGCTACTTCTACGCCCTTTCAAAACTGACCTAATTATAGTCCTAAGTTTGCTGGTTGGCAATTGATCCTATAATTCCAGCAACTTTGGTTCGAAACTCTTCAGTGACATCCACTCGAAACGGGGTTCTGACTTTTTGCTGGTTTATCATAAGGTTGACTTCGAGTTCGCCAGGAAACTGCTCAAAAATCTTTTTGAGTTCGACAAAAATTTCATCCGAAACCGTAGCCGGAATTCGAATAGTGACGGATTTGGGCTGAGCCGGAACTGGGATAGATTGCTGCCCGAATTCTTTGGCTTCGTCGACCAAAAACTTTGGGATTCCGTCTTTATCATTCACTTTGCCGGAAAGAATTAGGATTTTTTCTTCCGCGATTAAATCTTTGCAGGTGTTGTATATGGTGGGAAAAAACAAAGCTTCCACGGATCCGGTTTTGTCTTCGATGTAGGCGAATGCCATTTGATCGCCTTTTTTCGTCAGGATTTTCTGGACTTTGGTCACGACTCCGGCAATGCTGATTTTGCCGCGCGAGTTTGGCAAATCTTTAATCGGGAAATTATCTTTGAGCAGCGCAGACAATTCATCCAGCGGGTGAGCGGTGACGTAGAGTCCCAACAATTCTTTTTCCCAAGCCAGAATTTCTTTTTTGGTGGCCGGCTCAAATTCCAGCAGCTTGAGGCGGGCTTTTTGCTCGGGCAGGGAGCCGAACAAACTGGTTTGGTTGGAGTTGGCGTCTTTGGTGCGGCTGCGCGCAAATTCCAAAATTGTTTCGCTGTTGCCCAAAAGCACTCCGCGCTCTCCCAAAGCGTCCAGAGCCCCGGATTTGACCAGAGCTTCCCAGGATTTTTTGTTGAAGTTGCGGATGTTTAATCTTGAGACCAAATCTTCGACATTGGTAAATTTTCCGGATTCTTTGCGGGTCTTGATGATTGTATCGATAACATCGGTCCCCAAATTTTTGATGGCATTTAGCCCAAACCTAATGTGAGTCTCGTCGATTACCGTAAAATCCGAACGGGATTCGTTGACGTCCGGAGGAAGCACCTCGATTCCCAAATTCTTGCATTCTTCGATCGCCTCGACTATGGTGGGCATGTCGCCGGATTCGGCAGTCATAACCGCGGCCATGAACTCCACAGTGTAATTGGCTTTCATGTAGGCAGTCTGGTAAGAGACGCTGGCATATGACGCGGCGTGGGATTTGCCGAACCCGTAAGCCGCAAAAGGCTCGATCAGACCAAATAATTCCGCTGCTTTTTCGTATGACATGCCGTTTTTTACGCAGCCGTCTATGAATTTGGTTTTTTGCTTGGCCATTTCTTCCGGAATTTTTTTGCCCATGGCTTTGCGCAGTTTGTCGGCTTCGACATAGGTGTAACCGGCAATTTTTACGGCTGTGGTCAAAACATCGTCCTGGTAGACGAGCAGCCCCAGAGAGCGAGTCAGGTATTCTTTCATCCGCTCGTCAAAGTATTCGACTTTGTTGGGGTGGTGCATACGATTGATGTAGTCGGGGATGATTGCTATGGGCCCCGGACGATATAAAGCGATCATGGCCATGATGTCGAAAATGTTTTTTGGTTTCAATTCTTTGAGATAGCGGGTCATGCCGGATGAGCCCATTTGAAACACGCCAAAAGTGTGGCCCTGCGATAGCAGGCGGAAAGTTGGCTTATCGAGCGGCGGCAAGTTATAAATATCGATTTTGACATTGTGCCGTTTTTCGGCAATGCGGACCGCTGCTTCCAAAATCGAAAGGTTGCGGATGCCCAGCAAATCGAGCTTAACCACACCGATGGCTTTTTCACCGGCGGCGTTGACGTCGAGAGCATACATATCGTATTGGGTGATAATGCGCTCACCGTCTGGTTCAAGCTGCAGCGGCATATAGTCGGTAAGCTTGGTTGGGGTTATCACGATTCCGGCCGCATGCATCGAAGCGTGGCGAGCGCCTCCTTCGAGCTTGCGCGCGATATCCAGGATTTGTTTGGTCTCGGGGTCGCGGTCATAGACTTCTTTCAACTCGGGGTTCATGTCCAAGGCTTTATCCAAAGTCATATGAAATCCCTGCTTGCCGAAAGGGATCATTTTCGCGATCTTGTCGCATTTGGAGTAGGGAATGCCCAAAGCGCGGCCAACGTCTCGCACAGCCGCCCGCGCCATCATGGTTCCGAACGTGATTATCTGTGCGACTTTGTCATGTCCGTATTTTTCGGTGATGTAGGCGATAGCCTCGTCGCGGCGGTTGTCGGCAATATCCAAATCAATATCGGGAGGGGTCGGGCGGTGTTCGGTTAAGAAGCGCTCAAACGGCAATTCATAATAAAGAGGGTCGACGTTGGTGATCCCCAGGGCGCGGCCAACTATGGATCCGGCTGCCGAACCCCTGGTATTGGTTATGGCCCCAATTTTATGCGCGCCATCCACCACGTCGGCAACCATTAGAAAGTAGGTGTCAAACCCTTTTTTGATGATAATATCCAGTTCGTAATCGATCCTTTTTAGCGTCTCTTCCGGAATAATCCCATCCTTCCCATACAAAACCATGGCTCTCTCATAAGTCAGATCACGAAGATATTCCGCAGAAGTTTTCCCTTCCGGCACTTCAACTTTCGGGAAGTAGCGCTGATTAATCAGAATTTCCAAATTGCACATATCCGCTACGATTTGAGTGTTGGTTACGGCTTCCGGGATATCGGCGAAAGCTATTTCCATTTCTTGCGTGGGCTTCAAAGAAAGGTCGTAAGCGCGCATGTCGAGCCGATCGGAATCCTTCACTGTTTTGCCGGTGCCAATGCAGACCAAGACATCCTGGGCTTCGGAATCTTCTAGCCGAAGATAATGGCAGTCTCCAGAAGCGACAATACGCAAATCATTTTTCCGCGCCAGCTCCACCAGTTTGTCATTGACTTTTTGCTCATTGGCATTGAATGAGCGGGCGAGCCTCTGGATTTCTATAAACAAATTTTCTTGCCCGAAAATATCCAGGTATTTATCAAGTGTTTTTTGGATTTCTTCATCGGAGTGCGACAAACAGGCGCGTGCAATTTCGCCGCGGGAGCAGCCGGAGAGGCAAATCAGGCCCTCGGCATGATCCTTTAAGACCGCAAGGTCGATCCGAGGTTTGTAATAATACCCCTGGGTATGGGCGATTGTGGTCAGCTCGATAAGGTTTTTGTATCCGGCGTCGTTTTTGGCAAGCAGAGTCAGATGGTAATAATTGGCATCCTGCTTTCCGTTTTTGTCATGCAGGCTGCGGGGAGCGATATAGGCTTCCACGCCGATAATCGGTTTGATGCCGGCATCCTTGCAGGCATTATAAAATTCGATGGTGCCATACATAACACCATGGTCGGTGATTGCCAGAGACTCAAACCTCTTCGCTTTGGCTTCTGCTACCAGGTCGTCGATCTGCGGCAAACCATCCAAAAGCGAGTAATGAGAATGGACGTGGAGGTGAGTAAATCCAGCACCACTTTTTTGAGTGTGCGGAGTTTGATTATTCATATTTACTGTCTTATTTAAATCCATTTGTTTCCCTAAAATTTGTAAAGTGGTGCTGGTTAAAGCCATTATTGCAAATAAAATTTAAATTGGGAAATTTCGATAAATTATTAAGTAAATGGTATAATTAAGGCTGCGAAATAAACCAAAATAACCATGGATAACGAAAAATTGCAAGAGATATCGATTGTAGTGGGTGACCGCATCCGGTCTGCCGGTAAAGCCTGGTGGTATGCGCTGCTGATATCCATTCTCGCCTGCATTCCGCTTTATTATATTTTGCGGAGCGTGTTCGCGGAGCAAATCGTCCGCAACCATAAATTTCCAGCCTTCATCTATCAAGTCCCGGTAAACCAGCCTTTGGAGATTACGCAAACCCAGATCTTTAAATACTCGGACAATACTTATTCCGGCTTCGTGAAAATCAAAAATCCCAATTTGGAATACGGCAGCAACGACCAAACTTATTCTGCTTCGTTTGTAAGTTTGGGAGGCACGGAACTCAAGAGCTTCAACGGTACGGCGTTCATCTTGCCCTCGTCCGAAAAAATAATTGTTTTTCCCAGATTCGCTGCTGACAAACAGCCTGCGGTTTTGAATGTACAGCTTGCATCAACTAATTTTATCCATATCCCTTCCATTGCCGCTCCGAATTTGGAAATCCAAAGAGTGGTCATGCAGCAGCAGGATAATCAATTTGTTGTTTCTGCCGCGATCAAAAATAAATCGCCGTTTACCATAAGCCAAGTCGGTCTTCCAGTTTTACTTTATGATGCTGCAAATAAAATTGTCGGGGCGAACTTCACAAACATAAATCAATTGCAAAACCTCGAAACCAGAACCTTCCAGTTTACGTGGCCCAGCAATCCAAACGCTGTTCGGGCCGAAATTTTACCCGAGGCCAATATCTTTGACCCAAATATTTATTCACTGCCGCCGGGCCAATCACAGTTTGATACGCAAACTACGAATCCATAATTTTTGGTCTCGTCTAGGATGATTTGAAAAATATGCGCAGATGGCTCGCACAATTCAGGTACTTTGATCTGTTTATGTTTTCAAGCAGCATTTTGCTGCTTGTTTTAGGTTTGCTCATGATTTATTCAACCACCCTGTCCAGCCCGTCCAACCTCATGCCGCGGCAGTTGGCGTACAGTGTTGTCGGGCTTGCGATCTTTTTTGGTTTGGCTTTTTTTGATTACCGCAACCTGAAAAAAGCCACGTGGTGGCTGTACCTGCTCATAATTGCCAGTTTATTGGCGGTGTGGTTTATTGGCCGAAACATCCGCGGCTCTACGCGCTGGATTGATTTGGGGATTTTCCGTTTGCAGCCGGCAGAGTTCGCCAAACTGATCATGGTCATCATCATGGCCAAGTATTTGGACACCTCCGGAGAAAAATTGAAAAGTTTCCGCTACATCATCCTCTCAGCGATATATGTAGCGATACCGATGGGATTGATCTTGATTGAACCGGACTTAGGATCTGCCCTTGTGGTTTTTTTCGTTTGGTTCGCCATGCTGCTGGTTTCAAAAATGAATAAAAAACATTTGCTCACCGTCTTGGTGGGGATTTTGATTTTGGGAATTGCGGCTTGGTTTTTTGCTCTCAAGGATTTCCAAAAAAACCGCATCTATACTTTTCTTGACCCCAACAATGACCCGCGCGGCCGCGGCTACAATGTTTTGCAATCCATCATCGCCGTGGGCTCCGGGGGCCTGTGGGGGCGGGGAGTGGGACGCGGCCTGCAATCACAACTCAAGTTTCTGCCGGAAAGGCAGACTGACTTTATATTTGCCTCCACAGCGGAAGAACTGGGGCTTATCGGAAGCCTTTTCATCTTGCTGATGTTTGTCGTTTTGCTTTATCGGCTGCTAAAGATTGCCCAGCACTCGCGAGACAACTTTGGCATGTATTTATCCCTGGGAATCTTTTTTATGCTCTTAGTCCAAATTATCATAAACATCGGCATGAACATCGGAATTTTGCCTGTAACCGGAATTCCGCTGCCATTCTTAAGTTACGGAGGGTCGTCACTTATTACGACTTTTGGGAGCCTGGGTTTGGCCCAATCCGTAGTCGCTAGGCAAAAGGGCGTACGCTTTGATTGAGGCCAGAGATGCAAAAGATTGACGGCTGGGTTAGGCAGGATTAAAATTAGAGTATATT
>CAZOKE010000001.1:0-31582 GCA_964580495.1 uncultured Candidatus Saccharibacteria bacterium | reverse complement strand
CAAAATTTGATATCAAAAAAATTGTAGCCTGGCTTTCCCAAATCCTGCGCTGTCCTGTATGCGGCCAGCGATACAACTTGGAACACACCAGGGTTATAGAGGGTGAAGACAAGCCAACTATTGGCGGCAGTCTCCTGGTCCACACCGATTGTGAAAAATGCAAAAGTTCCGTCATGTTCTCGATTGCTATCGACGGCCCCGAAATATTTACAATTGCCACCGTCACGGACCTAACCAGTGAAGAAATGGTAAACTTCCGCGACAAAGAAGCTATCAGCCCTGACGAAGTTTTGGCAACCCATGAATTCCTCAACACCTTTGACGGCAACTTCCGCGAAGCACTGAAATAGAAAACTTTGGGTCTTTACAAATAGCACTGAAAAGTGCTATTTTGATTTATTGTGAAGGAGGGGCGATGTATTATCAGGTGAAAGAGAGGACGGATGGCAGGGCTGGGTGCGAGCTGGTTATAGTTTGCGTGAATTTCGAACTCGCAAACCAGATTCGAGATTTGTTTTGGGAGTTCCGAGGCAAAAGATTCACAGCCCAAGACCGTTTGACTGATTTCCCGCTTCCCATGCCATTTGCCGTTCTCGGCTCGATTGCCAAGGCTGTTCTGAGCTTTGGGAACGTGGTCGATACTTACGACGATCCTAACAACAACCTTCACGTCGTTTTTGACCAGCCAAAATAAAAGGGGGAGAGATGTTTTCGTTTACAGTTAACGCATCCGGGAATTCGAATGTGGTGCATATTCACATCGATCCGGTTGCTGGCCGAGGCGAGCTGTACAAGCAGTTGTACGATTGGTTTTCCGAGCGGAAGGACCAGATAATCGATCGAATTCAGTTGTTGCTGCTGCTGTCCCGTTTTCAGGACCAAAAAGACTTAGCGGGAGCGTTCGCGGCCTGCTGCGACAAGCTCGGCCGGATCCGCAATGTTTCGATCCGCAACGGGTTCAGCGATTGCGATTTCGATACGTTTCTGCTGGTAACATTCGAAAACCTGACGGCAAGTCCTATCCGGATCTCTCAGGCCCGGACTGCCCAACTCACGGGAGACTAGCTACTGCAAGTCCCGCGCCGGCCGATTGCTTTTACAGCAGTCGGCTTATTTTTATGGAGTTGACTAAGCTTCGGAAAAGTGTTATTATTTGCTGGCAATTTCAAAATAGATTACCGGAAAGGATTATAAATAATTTTATGGAAAATATTTCATTAGTAGCAACAAAACGAACAGTGAAGGGCAAAGCCAATGCCAAACTTCGTCAGACAGGCAAATTACCCGCTGTTTTGTACGGATATAATGTCGCAACCCAGGATCTGGAAATAAATCAGAAAGATTTCGGCAAAGTTTTCAAACAAGCCGGCGAATCGACTTTGATCACTTTGACCGTGGATGGCAAGTCCCAGCCAGTATTGATCCAGGAAGTCCAAAACCATTACTTGCACGGTCAGCCGATCCATGTGGATTTTTATGCCGTGAACATGCAGGAAAAACTTACCGCGACTGTTCCTTTGGTTTTTGTGGGCGAATCTATGGCCGTGAAAGCTTCAGGCGGAATTCTGGTCAAGAACCTTTCCGAAGTCCAAGTTGAGTGTTTGCCAGGCGATTTGCCACACCAGATTGAAGTAGATATTTCCTCACTAAATTCGTTTGATGATGCCGTGCACATTAAAGATCTCAAAGTTTCCGATAAAGTCAAAATCCTTGGGAATCCTGACGAAATGGTGGTCAATGCCACTCCTCCACGATCCGAAGAAGAACTCAAGTCATTGGCCGAAACGCCGGTAGCCGAGGATGTGACCAAAGTTGAAGGCGTGGTCAAACCGGAAACTCCTGAAGGCACTCCTGCTCCCGAGACCGAGACCAAAGGATAAATTTTAAATCCCGCACACTTACCATAGGAATTTTGTTCTGTTAAACTGGAACAAATGACTTGTAAGCAAGCGGGATTTTTAAATCGATAAATGAACCGTAAACTTGGAACAACCGGATACTTTGCTTTGTTTGTTGTCGCTTTGTCAGTGACGTATTTTGCCATACCCGAAGGCAGTGTCCAAACTTTTTCATTTACCAGACCAGTAGTTGCCCAACAAACTTCAGAAAACCATGATGTGTCCGAGGTCAGCAGCGCTTCTTTGCCCTTAGTTCAGCCCAGCATAGCGCCAGCGGAAATTGATGATTCTCCGGCAAGCCCGACTGCCCCCGATAATTTGGGCAAAAGCATAAGAATGCCTGTGCTGATGTATCATCACGTGGCACACTTAAGCGAGCAGCAGCGCGCGAAAGATCCGCTGGCAAACGATCTCACTGTGGATCCCGCGGATTTCGAGGCGCAGGTAAAATATTTTTATGACTTGGGATATCACTCGATTACAGTCAATCAGCTGTATTTGGCTCTGACTGCAAATGAACAGCTGCCGAGCAAACCGCTTATTTTTACTTTTGATGACGGGTATATGGATGACTTTACCAATGCCGAGCCGATTTTGAAAAAATACGGCTACAGCGGAAGTTTTGCCATAGTCACCGAACTGCTTGGTCACGATGGTTACGCCAATTGGAGCGATATCATATCGGCTGATAAATCCGGGATGGAAATCCTAAGCCACACAGAAAACCATTTGGACCTGATCTCGTCCAAATATTCGCAGCAGGATTTAAATCGGGAGATCCAAGGTTCCAAACAAAAACTGGAAAGCCAACTTGGGCATCCAGTTGAGTATTTCATTTATCCTTATGGCCACACTAATCTCGGAGTTGAAGCATTGGTCCAAGCCGCCGGTTATAAACTGGCATTTACCACTGCGTACGGCATGCACCAGTACCAGGGAAAATTACTTCATGAGCCGCGAGTGCGGGTTCACGGTGTGAATGGGCTACAGAAATTGAAAACTATTTTTGAGCCGAAGCCAACTCCAGCACCGCATACCGGTCCTGGGACGACAAATCTTTAAAAATTTTTGTTTGGTAGGCTGGCAATATATTTGTTGCCAGTTTTTTTAGCGCCCGGCTTTGCCTGGGGTCGATTTCCAATAAAACAGTTTTGGGTTTGTTTTGTTTTTTTGAAATAGCCAAAAGCAGGCCTTTTATCCAGAACAATCCCTCTTCGGTTGTGAACAATGCCTCTTGTGGTTCAAATTTTAGCCCTAGCGTATTTGCGGATGTGTTGTTTTTCCACTTTTTCCAGCCGTACGGCAGGTTTCCGATAATCACATCGAAATTCTCGTCTCTGAAAGCTTCCAGTATCGAACTTTCGGTAAAGTAAATTTTCACCCCGTGCCGTTTGGCATTTTTTTTCGCGACCATAAGCGCGCGGGGGGAAATATCGGAAGCTAAATAGTTGTGCCTTTTTCCAAGCTGTTTGGCGAGAGTAATGATGATGCAACCCGAGCCAGTACCAACGTCTAAAATGTTTAAATGTTTTTTATCTTTGAGTTCGCTTAGGACCAGTTCGACCAAACCTTCGGTCTCCGGCCGGGGAATAAGCACGTTTTTATCTACATAGAAATCCAATCCGTAAAATTCTTTATGTTTGGTCAAGTATGCCACGGGCCAGCCCAACAGGCGCTTGTTGATCAGCCTCAAATATTTTTTTTCGTTTATTGGACTGACTTTTTGGAATGGATGGGCGAGCAGGTATTCTTTGGATTTGTTTAAAACAAATGACAAAAGCACTTCGCCGTCTAGTTCCGGTGAAGTGCTGGTTGTCAGTTTCTTGACCGCGACTTTGATTAGATTGTGGATTGTCATAAATTCCATTCGGGGGAATATTTTTTCGGACACGTCCGCCTTGGCGGCGGACTAAAGTCTCAGGCATTGGAAAGCCTTCGACATTGTCCTCAAAAATATTCCCCCTCATTCCACAAGGAAAAAGTTGTTTACTGCTCGAGCTGACGTTTTTGGTCCTCGGCGATCATGGCATCTGCAATTTTGCCTAAATCGCCGTCCATTATGGTTTGGATTTGATTCCAGTTTTGGTTGATGCGGTGGTCGGTGATGCGGTCCTGCGGAAAATTATATGTTCGGATCTTCTCGGACCGATCTCCGGTTCCGATTTGGCTTTTGCGCTTGTCGGACAATTCTTTGCGTTTTCTTTCTTCTTCCAGCGCCATAACCCGCGCGCGCAGGACATTCATGGCTTTTTCTCGGTTTTGGGCTTGGGAACGCTCATCCTGCATGACCACGACTATGCCGGTTGGGATGTGAGTCATGCGCACAGCAGAATAAGTCGTGTTTACAGACTGCCCGCCGTGGCCTGACGCGGTAGTGGCTTCCATCTTGATGTCTTTGGGATCGATCTTAAATTCCGTTTCTTCGAGTTCGGGCATGACCGCCACTGTAACTGTTGATGTATGGACCCGGCCGGATTTTTCGGTTTCTGGCACGCGCTGTACCCGATGTACTCCCGATTCATACTTAAATTTGCTGTAAGCGCCTTTGCCGATAACTTCAAATATAATTTCTTTGAATCCTCCGATTGAAGTCCGGTTCGATGACACAACGGCAACCCTGTACTTCATGGATTCAGCGTATTTGGCGTACATGCGGTAAAGTTCGGCGGCAAACAACCCTGATTCGTCTCCGCCGGCACCTGCTCGGATTTCTATGATGACGTTTTTGTCATCGTACGGATCGCGGGGCAGCATGGCAATCCGGATTTCTTCCAAAAGCTTGCTTTGTTCATCATTGAGAGAGGGGAGTTCGGATGCGGCAATTTCAGAAAGTTCGGATCCTTCGGCGATCATTTTCTCGTGCTCCGCTATTTGGGTTTTTACTTTTTCAATTCTGTCGATTTTTTGGACAATAGGCAAAAGCTCGGATTGCCTTTTGCCCAGTTTGGCCAGCTCCTGCGGGTCAGTGGTTTGGGACAGCTTTTCCGAAATCAAATCATATTCTTTTTTGATAGGGAAGTAGTTTAGTTCCATATTCGTGAATGTTCAATGTTCAAACCTCAATGCTCAAACAAATTCCAATTATCAAATGTCAATTCCTTGTTGGATATTGAGAATTGATAATTGGCAATTAAAAAACGCCACTAAAGTTATTGTATCTGTTTTGGCGTCTTTTGGGTATCTAAGCTTTCTTAGTTGCCAGTTTCTTGGTGATGCGCTTGCTCTTGAGTTCCGCGCCTTTGCTTGCGCGCTTTTTGAATTTGTCGATAGTACCGGCGATATCCAAAAGATTTTGCTTGCCGGTAAAGAACGGGTGGCAGTTAGAGCAAATTTCAACATGGAGTTCCTGTTTGGTGGAACCCGTGGTAAAGGTGTTGCCGCAGGCACAAACGACTTTGGCATCTGTGAAATATGTTGGGTGAAGGTTTTCTTTCATAGCCAACACAGTTTAACATAGTCTGATGGATAAATCAAGGGTTGACTTTGAGCCGGTTTGACGCTATTATTTGGAGTCAGTTTGGACTGACTTGAAGGAGGATGGTAATGTGGGGACGACCACGGGCTGAAATTCTGGCAATAAATGCAATCCATATTCCAATCACTACAGTACTTGGGTTGATTGCGATTTTCCTCGCGATTTATACCCAGGTTACGGGTAACATCGAATCGGTGCTTTGGGTACCTTTCATTGCCGGCGCCATGACAGGGATGGCCATGACTGCGGACGCGTTGATTCATAGGCAGTACGCAGTACTACAGGCGATGGGAGATATTTCAGCTCCGAACGTCACTTTCTGGAATCAATTTCCGGTTGGGTTTGGACACGCCACCGCACTGATTCCTGTTCTGATTGCTGTGGTATATGCCGAGCTGAAGGCATGGAATTACTTCCAAGGCCAACCCATGCAAAAAATCTATCTTTGGGGTACTGTGGTTTATCTGCTATTGTGTGCCTCGGGATGGATCATCGCGGCAGTACTCAAGCCAACTTTCACAAAGTAGAACTTTTTCAGCTCTCGGGAAGCAGTTTCCCGGGAGTTTTTTTATTGTTTGTTTCCGCTATTACTTTCCTATTAATTTTGGTATAAGCTTATATCCTGGAGGAGGATCGAATGAGGTTCTTTGGAAAATTGACAATGTTCGTGATCGCCTGTGCCATGGGGGGAGAAGTTGTCTTTGCCGCCAATCCGACGCAAGACGAGAACACGCTTGCTGGAACAACCGACTGGAAACTGACCAATCCGGGAGGGACTTCGGGGGTTATCGAAGGCTATGCCTCGCTGACCAGCGTGAACAAAGGCGGACAGATTTTGTTGTACGTAAACACTGCCGAGCCTACCTACACAATGGATATCTTCCGCTTGGGAGATTACCAGGGTTTGGGCGGACGGCGCATGATGCCGACTATCAATCGAACCGGCACGGCGCAACCAACTTGTCCCATGGATTCGTTTGGAATGGTGGAGTGCAGCTGGGGTGATCCGTACGCGCTTAATGTCCCGGCAGATTGGGTCAGCGGCATTTACGTGGTCAAGCTTACTGCGGGATCCTCGGGAACGCAGCAGTATATCGAATTCGTGGTGCGTGATGACCAGCGCAACTCTGACTTGTTGCTAGTCCAGTGCGTATCCACTTACCAAGCCTACAATACTTGGGGTGGTAAATCGTTGTATGGCACGACCAGCAGTCCGGCGGACACAGCCAACAAAGCCATGAAGGTCAGCTTTGATAGACCGTATTATGGCGATGACAACAACGGCGTGGGCAACCTGTTTAACGCAAGTTACTACGGTTGGGAATTGGGCATGCTGCAGTGGCTCGAGCGTGAAGGACGTGACGTCACGTATGCGACCAGCGTTGACCTGGATGCCAATTCAGCCTTGCCGTTAAATCACAAAGCCGTGCTTTCCGTTGGTCACGACGAGTACTGGTCCTGGAACATGCGCCAGAATTTCGTGGTTGCCCGCGATGCGGGTGTGTCATGGGGGTTTTTCTCTGGCAATGTTTCGTACTGGCAGGTCCGTTTTGAGCCAGGAGTCACCAATCCCACGCCAGGACGAGTCATGGTCGGGTACAAGGAATTTTGGTATAACGACCCGATCCAGCCTGACTATCTGAAGACCAATGAATTCCGGTACGCGCCGGTAAATTGGCCTGAAGATCAAATGGCTGGGGTTATGTTCGTCACCCAGGCCAAACCTGCGTTCTGCGTCGAAGATGCTTCGCACTGGGCGCTGACCGGAACCAACCTCAAAAACGGGGACTGCCTGACCAATCCTGACGGTTCCACTTTCCTTGGTTACGAAATTGATTCCATGATCGGCCCAGGTTCGCCTGCGAACGTTCAGAGATTGGCGCACTCGCCGGTATTTACGGTCAACAGCAACGGCTACGCCGAAGCCACCGACTATTCGGACGCAGTGAGCTACAGGGCGGCAAGCGGAGCAACGGTGTTTGCTACAGGCAGTATTGGCTGGTCGCAGTCAATTCCGGAGATCCAGCAACTGACACGGAACGTGCTGGATAGGTTTATCTACAATGCCTATCCGGAAACAATTCCAGCGCGCCCCAATCTTCCCGGGCTTTTCCAAGCTGCGGATATTGGGGACACTGGGCGGCCGGGATTTGTGACCATGGCGACTGATACGAGCTTTACAGTCAATGGCGCAGGCCAAGGCACTTACAATTCGAGCGACAGCCTGTACTATGTCTATCAGCCGCTTTCGGGTGACGGGCAGATTGTGGCGCGCGTTGGTTCACTTAGATTGTACTGGGACAATCGTGCCGGGGTTATGATTCGCGAAAGCTTGGATCCGACCTCGAATTACGTTTCGCTTCAGGCGCGCCCCAGCGGTTCGACAGGATCTTTGCTGGAAGGCGTGGAATTTCTTGCACGGACTTCGGCCGGCAATTCTCCAAGCCTTGTAGCACAGCAAGACCAGCTCATGCCCAATTGGCTCAAGCTGGTCCGTTCCGGAGATTTGTTTAGCTCATTCGTTTCGGTTGACGGTGTGAACTGGACAGTTTTGGGCAGCGTTAGTCTGTCCATTGCTACCAATGTTTACATCGGCCTCAATGTCACCAGCTCACAGCGGGCAGTCTGGGCCACTGCGAATTTCGACAACGTAGCCGTAACGTCCAGCGGCGGCGGCGATGGTGGTGGCACAACTACTGGGACTGCTCTGGATCGGAGCGACTGGACCGTGTCGGCTACAGAAAGTTCACCTTCGGATTTTCCAAGCAATGCCATCGATGGAAATCCAGCAACCAGATGGAGCAGCGGGGAAGCCCAGCACGACAGCCAGGGGTTCTTTGTGAGCTGGCCAACTGATCGCCTCATCAGGAGAATCAGAATGGAGGTGGGTGACAGCGTAAACGATTGGCCGCGCCAATGCGCCATCTGGGTCAAGGATTCGTCATACAACGTGACATTCGCCGGATATTGCAACACAGACAGCAACGGCACGGTTGATATGACACTGCCAAGTCCCACTCTGGTGAACAGGATTGAGATTTGGCAATGGGGAGTGACAACTTGGTGGTGGTCGATTTCAGAACTGAATGTGTTCCAATAAGGAGGTTTGAATTGGTTGGCTCTCGGGAAGCAATTTTCCGAGAGCTTTTTTAATCTTGCCAAAGCCGGCGTAATATGCTAAAATCTACAAGTTATTAATCTTACATACCTTCTGATGGCCCAGAGGCCTGTCTTGGGAAAGAACCTTTAGAGATAAGGGGAATCCTATGGATCCTTTGGCCAAACGATGAAGGTAGAAGAATTACGTAATTAATTACGTAATTAAAGGAAAGGAATAGTTTGCAGATGAAGAACATTACCCTAATGGAAATGTTGAAGGTTGGTGTGCATTTCGGACACAAAACCTCGCTTTGGAATCCAAAGATGAGCCCGTACATTTACACCCAGCGCAACAACATCCATATTTTGGATCTGGAAAAGACCAAAAAGAAACTCGACGAAGCGTTAAGTTTTGCCCAAGAAGTCGCTTCGCGTGGTGGTGCAGTTTTGTTTGTGGGCACCAAACGTCAGGCAAAAGAAGCTGTGCGCGCAGCGGCTGAATCCTGCGGCATGCCATATGTCGTTACGCGATGGCTGGGCGGGACGTTTACCAATTTCCGCACGATCCAGCGCACCATCAAGAAAATGGAGCGCTACGAGAAAATGATCGAAGACGGCGAAATCAGCAAGTACACGAAAAAAGAACAGCTCATGATCAAGCGCGAAGTCGAGAAGATGAAAAACTTTTTCTCCGGCATCAAAGACATGAGGAAATTGCCTGAAGCGATCTTTGTGCTCGACACCAAGTACGACCATATACCGGTTGAAGAAGCCCGTCAGTCAAAAGTCAAAATCATCGGCTTGGTGGACACCAATTCTGACCCGTCCAAAATCGATTTTGTGATCCCATCAAATGACGACGCCATCAAAGTCATCCAGTTCATGTCCCAAGCCATGGCAGACGCCATAAACGAAGGAAAGAGCAATATGGCCCAGGCCATGATCACCAAAACCGAAGGGGCAGCAGTGGCAAAGTAGGACGGGTCCTGCTGCGGTTCACCCCATTCACGTGCTCATTGCCACAATTATTAATAAAGAGGAGACAAAAAAATGAAAATTACAACTGATGAAATCAAAAAACTCCGGGAAGCTACCGGAGCAGGAATCAGCGACGCCAAGAAAGCTTTGGAAGAAAACGGTAGTTTCGATGAGGCGGTAACCTGGCTTCGCAAAAAAGGCCATGCCTCGCTGGCCAAAAAATCCGACCGCGTGACCAAAGAAGGATTGATTGTGTCTTATATCCACGCCGGCAGCAAAGTCGGGGTCTTGCTTGAAATCAACTGCGAGACTGATTTCGTGGCCCGAAACGAAGACTTCCAGAAGCTGGGCAACGAAATAGCTTTGCATATCGCTGCTGCGGCTCCTGTCTATGTTTCCCGCGACCAGGTGCCTGCGGAAGCCCATGAAAACGAAAAGAATATTTACCGCGAGCAGATCAAAGACAAGCCGGAAGCCATGCAAGAGCAGATCATAGCCGGCAAATTGGAAAAATACTTCGAGATGGTTTGTTTGCTAGACCAGCCTTATGTCCGCGACCCGGATAAAAAAGTGAAGGATTTGATTGCAGAGACTGTGGCGAAGATCGGGGAGAACATTCAAGTCCGACGATTTGCTCGGTTTGTGCTCGGAGCAGAATAATTTCTAAAGTTTAGGTCAATTAGAAATTAGAACGATTAGAAATTCATGATCGTATTTGCTTGGATAATTTTTGGATTAGCCGCATTCATCCTCATCTCTTTGGTGCTGTCCAAAATTCCGGTGATTACCGACAGGGTCGTGGGCCGGTCCCGCATGCTTATGCTCACGGACTCAGTCTGGGGTTATCTGAAAGGCAAACTTAAGATTTTTGCAGAAAGCGTGTGGCATGCGGTACTGGAAGCCAAAGACCTCAAGCCGCCGCTGCCTGTAAATAAGCTTACGCATCTGGGTCAATATCCTGCTTTAGATACCGCTAAGAAAGCTTTCCGAATCCGCATCCGGCAATCCGACGCCGAACCGGTTTGGATGCCGGAAGCGGCGGAACTCGCTTCAGAATCTGAACCAAAAAATATTGAAGATAAATATTTAGAAGCAATCAAAATCAACCCAACGGATATTTCCGCGTACGAGGGTTTGGGCCGGCTTTATTTGCAAGAAAAAAATTTCCAGGAAGCGGCGGAGACTTTTGAATATTTAACCAAGCTCAACCCTTCAAAAGACGTGTATTGGAGCAATCTTGGGCTATCGCTGTATTCAGTAAAAAAATTCCGTGAAGCCGCGGAAGCTTATGAAAAAGCTCTGGAGCTGAACAACAAGATTCCGGTGCGATGGATCAACTTGGCATTGTGCATGGACAGCATGGATGAGCCGGCCAAAGCCATAAAGGCCATAACCCAAGCTCTGCAACTTGACCCCCGCAACACGCCTTACCAGTTTTTGCTGGCCGATATGTACATGAAGATCCAAAACAAAGTCCGGGCAGAGGAAGTGCTGGAGCAAATTCTGCAGATTGACCCAACCAACAAACCGGCTCGAGAGAAGCTGATGAAGATTAAAATATAGTAACGAGTAAATTAGTAGAACCCGCTGATGCGGGTTATTTTTGCGCAAATCCTAAACAAAAAACACCTCATAAATTAGATGCTCCATGTGGGAGGTATAGGATTAGCATGGCTCGCGCCGATGCGCTCGCGTACTGGGCAGCGCCGAAATGTTCACCGGACATTTCGTCGACGCTCGACTTCGTCTGAGGACTCGTCTCGCTTCTGCCCGTGCAAATCCTTATAAAAAGAAAAACCTTCAAATTGAATTAAAGGTTTTTCTCTGGTGGGAGGTGTAGGATTTGCACCTACGAAGACGCAAGGTCAGCTGATTTACAGTCAGCCCCGTTTGACTGCTTCGGTAACCTCCCCACTTTCTGGAGCCAGCTGTCGGATTTGAATCGACGACATACTGTTTATCCCGCCCCTTCTGGAGCCGACGGTCGGGCTTGAACCGACGACCTGCTGTTTACAAAACAGCTGCTCTACCACTGAGCTACGTCGGCAATTATCAGAAGGGGCGGGACTCTACCACTGAGCTAAGCTGGCATTTACTTGCAAATTTTAGCAAATAAATCCGAAATATTCAATACTAGCCAAATTGGAGCACGATTGTTTTATTTATGGTAAAATTAATGCAACTTGTTTTCCCAGCAAAATGAATAAAAACCAACTAAAATACTTGGGAACTGACCTTGAATCTCGAGTCAGCAAGGCCATAGATTCACTGCCTGTGAACATCACAGGACAGGTTTTCTACGGCAAGCGGAACGTCAGCAAAAAGGATGGGACATACACTGCCACGCTTTGGCGCGTGTTTTTTTATTTGCCCTTAGTCCCGATCGATTCTTATCGCGTAATGCACCCGGAAGAGCTGAAGTATCCGAGTTTGCTGCCGCGCGCGTTTGCGCCGGACGAATACATAAATTACGACCTAAAAAAAATCGATCTGGATTGGGTCCAGGTGATTTCGACACTGTTCAAAATCTGGTCGCCATTTGCCCTTTTTTTGGTTATCCTGCTGGCATATCCTTTTCCAGTGTTGTATACGCTCGTCGGCGGGTCTGGAATTTTTGCCGCAAGCGAACTTTGGAAAAGAACTACTTGGAAAAAGAAAATAGTCGCCTCGATCCAAAGCAAAGCAAGCAGCATCGAAGTGCCACCCCAGGCACCAGCAACATCCCGGCAGACAGCCCCGGCAAGCAATAAACCAGCCGAGCTAAAAATCGATATTCCTCTTCCGCAAGTGGTACTGGAAAAAATCCAGCCGGAAATTTTGAAAGAACAACCTGCGCAGGCCAGGATCACTCCTATGTCCGAGAGAGCTGTGCCGCATTTGTGGGATGATTTATTTACCGTGGGCACGTCCAGAGTCCAAGGCTACAGCGGCAGGGTTAAACAAGTAAAGACGAAAGAGTCGCACGCGTTTGAAGCTTTTGGTTATGTAAATTTTATGCTGTTCCCGGTTTATTTTTTCCTTTACGCCTTTTTGGCCAGCAGTCTGCCTTCCGATCCTTACTATAATTACATTTCCAAAGCTTATGTTTTTCTGACGCAAGGCCATTTATTGGCTTTGGTGAGCGCGTTTGTCGGCATAATGATGTTTTTGAAAAATAAGTACCTGGGATTCTTCCTGATTTTGTTCGCTGTCTTTGTTTATTTCAACCTGCACGTAAACCTCTGGTCGTATTTGAATTCCTTGTAATCCGCAATTTTGGGTTTTCCCGGATTTTATGCTATAATTAAGGCGCGTTTAAGACTCAAAATGTCTTATTACTCTAAGAAACTAATCAATTAAACATATGGACAAAAAAATCAAGATATTGGTTGTGGAGGATGAAGAGATTCTTCTCACGGCTTTATCCGAGGAATTGAAGCAAGAAGGTTTTGAAGTGGTCGGGGCCAAAGACGGAGTAGAGGGGGTGGAGAAAGCGGCTTCGGAAAAGCCGGACTTGGTGCTTCTAGATTTGGTTATGCCGCGTTTGGACGGGATCGGGGCTTTGAAACAAATGAAAGAGCAGGATACGACTAAAGATATTCCCGTGGTTATACTCACAAATCTTTCGGACTACGACAAGATTTCAGATGCGCTGTCATTGGGCGCCATGGACTATTTGGTTAAAGCTAATTACCGCCTCGAAGAATTAGTCACCAAAATCAAGACAGTTTTGGAACGGAAAATGGCGGGCCAAGGACCGGTTGCAGTACCACCGGCAGTTTAAATTAATCAAATTTTTAATTTATGGCAGACACAAGCCAGTATTTAAATCTGATAAACGACATTATCACCAAGCAAAAAGTCATTTTGGGACCCGATATTGTTTTGGTTAAAGCCAAAAATGTCGAAGGCCTCAAACTTAATGCCGACGGCATGGCCACCGAGATTACCGGTGACCCGCAGTCTGTTTTGCAAAAACTCATCGACGAGTACATCGGCCTTTCCGGGCAAATAGTAAAAAATATATTGACGCCGGTATTTCAAAAATACCCTGATATAAAAGTAAACATAAAATAAATCCCGACACCACTTTCCGGTGAAGTCGGTGAATTATGAAAAAATTATTAAAGTAAAATCCGTACCAACTTTTTTAACAAAAGTGGCGCGGGATAAAATTATGGTGAGCAATCTTCCAATCAATTTTGTGGTGCAAGGCCTGGTCGCTGTCATAGTGATCGGGGGCTTGTACAGCCTTTATGCCTCAACCAAGGCTTACGGGGGACTTATTGGCCAGGCTATCCGGCTTTTGGGAGTTGGGATGCTGTTTGTAGTGATTACTGTGATCGAGAAAATTATACTGAACTTCGGAATTATTCAGAACAGTGCAAATTTAGGCTTGGCACAGGATGGATTTTTGCTGCTTGGTGTATTGTTCCTAGGACTCGGATTTTCGAGGCTAGCCCACGCAGCAAAAGTTTAGTCTAGAAATTAAAACAAAAAGTAGCCTTTCATGAGCGGAACCCAATCCTCTTATATATTTTTCGCCCTGGCAATCTATACTGTGATTGTCATTGTTTTTATTTGGTGGGAAAACCGCAAAATGCGCATTAGCCTTCTGCACAAAGAAGGCGAAATGCAGCGGCGCATGTACGAAGTTTCGATTCTGAAGGAATTGGGCGAGCGCATCGGGTATTCCCTAAATGTCCAGAAAATTGTCGATGTCATTACCGGCTCGCTGCGCAAGCTGCTGCCTTACTCCACCGTGTCTTATTTGCTTTTAACCGACGAAGGCCGGGTCATATTCCATTGCGTGCTGGAAGAATCGGTAAATTCTAAATTTGTCGACGAGGTGAAAAGCGGATCAGTCAAAGCATTTTCCGCATTGATCGGCCGCGAAATCAAAACTTCTGACCTGGACGAAAGCATCTCCGGCACCATCACCGACGAATCCAATAAGTGGGGAGTCAAATCTTTTTTCAACATCCCGGTAGTCATCAATGGCCAAGCCATGGGGTTGCTGACAATTGCCTCGACCAAAGAAGGATTGTACAAGGACGATGAAATGTCGATTCTGTACACGATCATGAACCAAGCTTCCACTGCCGTTTCCAAACTGGAAATGATTTTAAACCAGGAAAAAGGCAAGCTGAATTCCATGGTCGAATCCATGGCCGACGGCGTGTTTATGGTGGACACGCGCAATCGGTTGTTGGTCATAAACCCGACTGCCAAGCACATGCTGGCGATTTCTAAACCCCAGCCCTCTATTTTTGATGTCTTGGATTCATTGGCTTCGAAAATGGATTTGCGCACAAAGATTGAAGAATCCTTGCGCCAGGACAAGCTCATAGTCCAAGACCAGCTGTCGCTGGGAGACAAGGTTTTGAGAATTTTGATCAGCCCGGTCAAAGACTCGGCTAACCAGGCTTTGGGGGCGGTCGTGCTATTCCACGACATCACACAGGAAAAAGCGATTGAGAAAATGCGCGATGATTTCACTTCCATGATGGTTCATGAATTGCGCAGCCCGCTGACCGGCATCCGTTCTATCGCCAACCTTTTGAAAGAAGACAAGATCAAAAATGAACAGAAAAAATATCAGGAATTCATCGAGCTGATCGTGTCCAATTCCGCTTCCATGCTCGATTTGGTCAACGACCTGCTCGATGTGGCTAAACTCGAGGCCGGCAAGTTCCAGGTCCTCAAAAAGCCAACCGATATTTCTGCTGTGATCGAAATGCGCCTGCAGTCGTTTAAGTCGTTGGCTGAAGAAAACCACATTAGTTTAGAAAAGAAACTGGACCCCGAGCTGCCCAAACAAGTTTCGGCTGACGAAAACAAGATCGGGCAAGTGCTGAACAATTTTTTGTCGAATGCAATTAAGTTTTCGGCCAACGGCAAAATTATTATTTCCGCTTTTAAACTTGGTTCGGGCCAACAATTGATTTCGAAAATTTCGGCGCTGGGCATGATCTGGCCGGGGCTGAAAGACGATGTCGCATTTGATTCAGACCAGGTCATAGTGGCGGTTACCGACACCGGGATGGGGATTCCGGAAGACCAGATCTCCAAATTGTTCAGCAAATTTACCCAGCTTGAGGGCGGAGCCGCTTCGGAGAAAAAGGGCACGGGGTTGGGATTGGTGATCAGCAAGGGGATTGTCGAGGCGCACGGCGGTCGCGTGGGAGTTTGTTCACAGGTCGGCAAAGGGTCAACTTTTTACTTTAATCTGCCATTGGCACAAACGGTTGCAAATCCTGCGGCAGTGGCGCAGACAGCGAAAGCATAATTATGGCAGTCGTCAAAAAATCAAATTCCGCTTACGGCGGCAAAGTTATAAAAAAAGAAAAACTCGGATCCATTCAATCCGATTTCATCAACTTGACATCCCACCAGCTGCGCACGCCGCTCTCGGGCATGAAGTGGCTTTTGGAATTGCTCAAGAAAGAGGGGACGGCCAATCTTACCAAGAAGCAAAAAGATTTTATAGAAAAGATTTACAATTCAAACGAGCGCATGATCGCTTTGGTCAACGATTTGCTGGAAGTTTCGCGCCTGGAAGCGGGCGAGAACAAGCTTTATTTGCAGTCTACAGACATCGAAGGGGTAATCAACTCTATCATCCGCGAAAAAAAAGATGAGATAAAAAAGAAACACAGCCAGATTTCTTTTACCGTCGAGCAGGAGCCTTTCCCGCTGGTGCGGACCGAGCCGAACAAAATCAAGCAGGCATTGGGCAATCTCATTACCAACGCCATCAATTACAACAACGACGGCAATCGCGTGTCGATTGACCTCAAAGTCCAAGATGAAATGGCTTTGATTGCAATTACCGATAACGGCGTTGGCATTCCCAAAGACCAACAGAACCAAGTCTTCAACAAATTTTTCCGCGGCAACAACGTGCTCCAGTTTGAAACTACCGGCACCGGGCTGGGGCTTTATATAACCAAGGCGTTCATCGAAGCCTCCGGCGGTCGCATCTGGTTTAAGTCCGAAGAAAACAAAGGCAGCACATTCTACTTTACACTTCCGGTAGTAAAATAACTAAAGCCGAAGGAATGAATCCTTCGGCTCTTTTCTGACAACTTTGGTTATTCCTGTGGTCTGATCCAGATAACGTGGTTGCCTTCGGGAACCTTTCCGCCGACAACAGGGCATCGCTGCCATTTTCCGTCTTTCGAGTCGTACCTATCCTGCTCTTCCAGAACAGTTCCTGGAGAAAGTCTTGTGCCTTTGATTTTGACCCCAGATTCTGGATGTTTGAAAACCGGCATAGTTCCTCCATTTCAGTTCTCTAGCATTATAAACTAACACAGCTGGACATCAAGGGGTTGATTTTTGCTATGATTTTTGTTATAGTATGCAGGTGTTTGAAGACCAATTCAAAATGCAAAGATAAGTACATGAAAAGCATTTTGAATCGAATTGCCCAGGTAGCTCAGCTGGTAGAGCAACTCCATGGTAAGGAGTAGGTCCGCGGTTCAATTCCGCGCCTGGGCTCCAGAAGAAATAATCAGAAAGAATAATATGTCACAGGACAACTTGATCTCGATGGAATGTACAGTGTGCCACCACATCAACTATCAATCGAGAAAGAACAAGAAACTTACACCAAACCGCCTCCAGATGGAGAAGTTTTGCAAATGGTGCAAGAAACATACTCCTCACAAAGAAACTAAATAACCCCTTCCTGTCATTCTGAACGCAGTGAAGAATCTATAAAGATCCTTCGCTTCGCTCAGGATGACAATGCTGTTACCTGGGGGGTTCGTATAGTGGTAGTACGGCGGTCTCCAAAACCGCTCGCGTGGGTTCGATTCCTACACCCCCTGCCAAAAGAGAGTCTCGAAAGAGGCTCTTTTTTGTAGGAATCGAACGGGCAGAAGTGAGGCAAGTCCTAAAACGCAGCCGAACGTCGACAAAATGTCCGGTGGACATTTTGGTGCTGCCCCGGAAGAGCCGCATCAGCGGCGAATGAAGATTCCTACACCCCTGCTAAAAAAAGTTGACGATTCTTCGTCGACTTTTTTTGTGACAATGTAGGAATCGAAGATCACTAATTAAGCTTTCAATTAGTAAGTAATTGAATATATAAGTCTAGACTTAAGTATTTACCGGCCTCGTAATTTGGGATGTTTTTTGGTATACTTACAAAGCTAGATTTTACTATTTGAAACTCAAAATGGATTATAAACAGGTTTATAACGAGGACTATTTCAGCGGCAAGACGTCTTTTTTCTACAAACTCGGCTACGGCAAATTTTCGACTTTGTATTTCCGGAATTTATACAAACCGCTGAAAAAATATATTGCCAACATACAGCACGGGAAAGTCCTGGATGTAGGCTGTGCCTACGGCTACATGCTTGCCAATTTCCCATCGAACTTTGAAAAGTCGGGGATTGATGTCTCTGCTCATGCAATCGCAGAAGCCAAGAAACGATTGCCGCAAGCCAACCTGGTCGTTGGAGGTGCGGAAGATCCGTTTCCGTTTGAACCGAACAGTTTCGACGTCGTCATCTCAAACGATGTGCTGGAGCATCTCACAAACCCGGGTAACGCTTTGAAAAATATTTATCGGGTCTTGAAAAAAGGCGGCATCTTTTATATCAACTGTCCTAATCCGAATTTATTTCGCCGAGTTTTGCTGCGCAAAGCCGACGAAAAAGAACATCACATATCCATGAAGCCGCATGCGGAATTGAAAAAACTTCTGCAAAATAACGGCTTTCAGATTGTCGACGATTGGACGTTCTCTGCTGATCTGCATCTATTTTTCCCTCGGTTTAAATCGAACTTCGGGATTGAGCAGGCATTTGTCTGCAAAAAATAAATCTCGAAAACATGGTTGAAATATTGTCCTAAGTTGTGTTGTATTAATAGGGCAATTAAGAATTTTTAATGAAAAAATTAGCAATTTCAGCATTACTAGTTTTGGGATTTGGCGCCTATTCTTTGCATCAGAAATTCGGCCGACACGATGATAATGCAGGAAATGTGACAATGCCGTCGAGTTTAAGCGCGAACACACTAAGTCAAACAGATTCGAGCGCAAGCGATACAAATAGTTTGAACAGTTCGCTTGCAGGATCATCTCCAGCCCCGACGCCGTCTCCGACTCAATCAACTCCCAAACCTAAAACCGCTCCGGCTCCGGTAGCAACAAAGCCCAAGGGGCAATATAATGACGGAACCTATACAGGACCAGTTACCGATGCTTTCTACGGCAATGTCCAAGTGCGGGTTACTATTTCTGGCGGCAAAATCACTGACGTGACTTTTTTGCAATACCCGAATGACAGATCGACTTCGCGCGAAATCAACTCCCAAGCCACTCCCTGGCTGTCGCAAGAAGCTATCCAGGCCCAAAGTGCTAACGTAGATATAGTTTCGGGCGCAACTGACACATCCAACGCGTTCATCCAATCGCTTTCAGCCGCTCTGACGCAGGCCAAAGCATAATATGAAACAAACAGAACTGATCATGGGCATGCCAGTCAGCCTGGAAATCACAGGTGATATTGACGAGTCCTTATTCAAAAAAATATTCGACTACTTTCGGGTTGTGGACGAGAAATTCAGTACCTATAAAGAGACGAGCGAAATTTCTGCCATTAACCGCGGCGAACTTAAGCCGGAGCAGTATTCTTCCGAGATGAAGGAAGTTTTCCGTTTGTCTGAAGAAACCAAAAAACTGACTTATGGTTATTTTGATATTTGGCACAATGGTAAATGCGATCCTTCCGGATTGGTTAAAGGGTGGGCGATTTGGAATGCCGCGAAAATGCTAAAAGATTCCGGAGTGAAAAATTATTACTTGGATGTAGGTGGAGATATACAAGTTGGCGGAGTGAATAGCGAAGGCAAGACATGGAGTGTTGGAATAAAAAATCCTTTTAACCAAAAAGAGATTGTTAAGGTTATTTATGCCAAAGATGGAACAGGGATTGCAACGTCCGGCACCTATATACGAGGCGACCATATTTATAATCCCAAAAGTGATGAAAAAATTACTGATGTGGTGAGCCTCACTGTCATCGGGCCAAATGTTTATGAAGCCGACAGATTTGCCACAGCGGCATTTGCTATGGGGGCAAAGGGAATCGAGTTTATAGAAAAACTCGGCGGGTTCGAAGGTTACATGATAGACAAAAAAGGCACCGCCACATTTACTTCAGGGTTCGATAAATACACGAGACCGCATGATTAAACTTATTGATAAATTTCTCAATCGCATAACAATGTACAGGCTGACCCTGTATTATTTGATATGTTTGCTGGCGATTGCTTCTGGATTCGGATTTTTGGGGCTGATTTCTTTCAAAGGCTTGGAAATAATTTATTCCACCCTGTTTTTGGTAGTCGTGGGGCTTGTCGCCAACAAAATTTTTGCCTGGGCATTTGAAGCGCCGGTAAATTTCGAATCAGTTTACATCACGGCTCTCATATTAGCTTTAATAATTTCTCCGACGTTAACCTTGCACAATTATGCGTTCTTGTTCTGGGCCATGGTTCTGGCCGTGGCCGCCAAATTCATTTTGGCGATTGGGCGCAAACATATCTTCAATCCTGCTGCGGCGGCGGTGGTCATCACGGCTTTTGCCATCAACCAGTCTGCAGTGTGGTGGGTAGGGAATGTCTGGATGTTTGTGCCGGTTGTGCTTGGCGGATACTTAATCGTGCGCAAAATCCAGCGTGAGGATATGGTGTTTATTTTTCTTGCAACGGCAGTCGGCTTCACGCTCATCTATGGAATAATACAAGGTTCAAATGTGATGACTCTTATGAAAGACGAGTTGATTTACTCACCCTTATTTTTCTTTGCGACAATCATGCTGACCGAGCCTTTGACTACGCCCCCAACTAAATTTTTACAAGTGCTGTACGGTGGTTTGGTGGGATTTTTGATAGCACCCCAGACTCACTTCGGGGGATTGTATTTTACTCCCGAACTGGCCTTGGTCACCGGGAATATCTTTTCGTACATAGTCAGTCCCAAACAAAAACTTGCTCTGAAGCTCACGGAAAAAGTCCAGCTTAGCCCAGATGTTTATGATTTCGTTTTTGCTCTGGCAAAACCAATAAAATATCGGCCGGGGCAGTACATGGAATGGACGCTGGGGCATAGCGCTGACTCGCGCGGCAATCGCCGTTATTTTACTTTGTCGTCTTCACCAACAGAAAAAGAATTGCGCATGGGCGTGAAGTTTTATGAGCCATCATCCAGCTTCAAAAAGAATTTATTAGCGATGCGGCGCGGGGATAGTATCGTCGTCGGCCAGCTGGCAGGGGACTTTACCTTGCCAAAAAATCCCATGGAGTACTCCATCTTCATCGCGGGCGGCATTGGCATCACGCCATTCCGCAGCATGCTTAAATATCTGATTGACCGCAATGAGAAGCGAAACATCACCCTGTTTTTCTCCAACCGTACCGTGGACGAGATCGTTTACGAAGACGTGTTTTTGGAAGCGTACGAAAAACTTGGCATCCGCACTATTTATACCATTACCGATGAAGCGCCGGCTGAATGGAAAGGGGAGAGGGGAAGGATCGATGAAAAAATGATTGCCAAATACGTGCCTGGCTACCGCGCCCATACATTTTATATTTCCGGCACTCACGCGATGGTTACCAGTATGCATGATATGCTTGCCAAATCTGTGCCGAAAAAACAAATAAAAACCGATTTCTTCCCTGGCTTTGTTTGATCCGTATTGTAAAAATACGTTTTCTTTTAGCCTTGCGGAGTATCAGTTGATTTACAGCGCTTGGAATGTTTTGTGTTATGCTTATGGCATACGAAAATAGTTGAAACAAACATGAATTTAAACATTCACCCGATTATTGTGCATTTCCCAATAGCCCTGCTTTCGTTTTATTCGTTTCTGGAATTGATTTCTTTTGGGAAGCTGCGCAGTAATTTTAGCTTATTTGTTACAAAAACCCTGCTGGTCACTTTCGGCGGCATAAGCCTGCTGGTTACGCTTAAGTCTGGTGGTATAGCGCGGCAGCTGGTCACGGATAAATCGCTTATGCCGCTTATAAACCAGCATGAGTTCTATGCCAAATTATCCACTGCCGTTTACGGCTTGATTGCCTCAGGCTATGTTTTCAGCGCATTTCAGAAGTATCTGTCTGCCAAGTACCGCAAACAGCTTGGGGGATTGTGGAAAATTATTTTCTGGTACGGCGACCTTGTCACTTACAGTTCCATAGGCAAAGTAGCAGCTTTAGCCGGGTTTATAACCCTCCTGATTACCGGGGCTTTGGGTGGATCAATTGTTTATGGCAGCAACCTTGACCCATTCACGCATTTCATCTATTCCATTTACTTCCATCAGTAACATTTAGCAAAAGTACAAAAAAACTCAAAAAAACATGCTTCTTTGCCCTATAGCCTTGACAATTCGGCTATTTTACTATATTCCTACGCGCTATAGTTAACTTATTAGTAAGGAGAAATATAAATGAAAAAACTATTGGGGGTTGTAGGTTTGTTCTCGATTTTGATATTTAATCCTGCTTCGGCACAGTCCACGAAAATCCTGCCGCAGCAAGCTTTATCGCATATGCCGGTGTGCCCTCCGGGTGCTCCGGACGGAGTGGCCCGATGCCATGCACAGGTGGTCACAAACCAAGGGAAACCAAATGTCACGACTTCGCCGACTGGCTTAAGTCCGCAAAATTTGCATACCGCTTATTCATTGCCAACCACTGCTGGTTCAAAACAAATCGTGGCGATAGTTGATGCATATGATGACCCAACCGTAAAATCCGACTTGGATACTTTTTCCGCGCAATTTGGAATTCCATCATTGCCGGTTTGTTCCGGATCAGTTGCGAGTTCATCTACGGTTTGCTTTGCCAAGATTGATCAAAACGGCGGCACTAGTTATCCCGCAGTAGACGGCGGCTGGGCTTTGGAAATTTCTTTGGATGTCCAGACCGCGCATTCTATTTGCCAAAATTGTTCCATATTGCTCGTGGAAGCCGCTTCTTCCAGTTTTTCAGATTTGATGGCTGCAGTTGACCAAGCGGGAGCGCAGGGAGCACGTATCATTTCTAATTCTTACGGTTCTTCCAGGGAATTCAGCGGTGAAAATATTTACGACTCTCATTTCCAAAAGCCAGGGTACGTCTTTACTTTCAGCTCTGGTGACAACGGATATGGCACGAGCTACCCGGCAGCTTCTTCTTTTGTTACATCGGTCGGCGGGACAACGTTGAATCTAGATTCCTCGGGCAACTATCTTTCCGAATCCGTCTGGTCGGGTGCCGGCTCTGGTTGCTCTTCAATCGAGTCTAAACCCAGCTTCCAAACCGATACTGGATGTTCTCGCCGCACCATGGCTGATGTTTCAGCTGTGGCTGACCCAAACACCGGCATGTCAGTTTATGACTCGACCCCGTACAACGGTTCTACCGGTTGGTTCCAGGTCGGCGGCACGTCCTTGTCCTCACCACTGATCGCTTCTGTTTACGCTTTGGCCGGGGGAATAGCATCCAATGTCATGGGCAACAACGTACCCTACATCCAGAAAATTTACGGGACAAATATGCACGATGTCACGACTGGTTCAAACGGCAGTTGCAGTGGTAGGAAAAATCGAGGTTCGGCTTACCTTTGCACCGGGGTGAGCGGTTATGACGGCCCATCAGGATTGGGAACACCTCTGGGAACAGGAGCATTCTAGACTAAATAATAAAAACCGCCCTTTCGGGCGGTTTTTTGTTCCTTCCGAAACTAAGGTGTTATTCAATTTTTTGTTGCTTGACTATGGTTAGGCTATAATTTACAGTACACATGCCGATTTAATTAACTAATATATGCCAAATTTTTCAGCATCGATCAAAGAGAAATATACTACCATACCTTCTGACGAAATCCTGCAAAAAACCGCAAGGGCTTTGGGTTTAAACGGCATCGAAACATTTGTTGTGAGCTCGAAGGAAGAAGCTAAACAGAAATTGTTTGAATTATTGCCAGAAGGCGCTGAAATTATGAATAATACTTCAGTCACCATGGATCAGATCGGAGCCACAGAAGAGATTATGAATTCGGGCAGATACAACGCCGTGCGGCACAAATTGAATGATCCAGAAACTTCCCTAAAGGAGAAGGCGATTTTAGGTGCTACAGCTGATTGGACTACTGGCAGCGTGCATGTCATAACCCAAGATGGGCACTTGCTGATTGCATCCAACACCGGCTCGCAGCTTGGGAGTGAAGTATATGCTTCCCCAAATGTTATTTTCGTTGCCGGAGCAAACAAAGTTGTCGAGGACTTTGAGTCCGGTCTGAAAAGGATTACGAATACTCTGTGCTTTTGGAATCAGAGCGCGCCAATAAAGCTTACAACACCACGGCTGGATCATTTGTGTCCAAACTGCTGGTCATAAAAAACAGGGAAATCCAAAAAGGCCGCATTCGTCTAATTATGGTCAAAGAGGCTTTGGGATTCTAGATTTGTATTATAATTTTTCCACGGAGGAATAATGAGGACCAGGGTAGGGATTCATAAGTACGAAAGTGAATGGCTGCGCGAGATCAGGGATGCGAACAGCAAACCATTGGCGCGATACCCACATCTGAAGGATTCGACAGTTCCGAAACCGGCTCCCAAGCCCCGATTGGTCAAAAAAAGAACGCAATGACGATGTTTTGTCATTGCGTTTTTCGTTCGGCGAAAATCTTGCGCTGGTAAGTCTGCACCACAACGATGGCGAGCTTCTGCTTGTCTTCGGCATACGGCCAATCAGTAAGCGTTCCATTGGCCATACTGATCGCCCGAGTAACCGCACGTTGGGACAAATCATATCCCGCTTCCAGCAGCAGTTCAGAGGCGCCGAGTTCCTTGAACCCGTTTTTCTTTGAGTTAGAAAGTTTCTCCAGTCCTTTCACTGTTCTTTCGGGAAGAGGCATATGGTTGCGCACCAAAATCATGGTAGAAAATAGCTGGCCCATGCCCTTGTCATTTTCGGTGACCAGGTCCTTGTCAGCCCAGTCCAGAATCTTCGGATCCAGAGCGTTTAAGATAGCATCATCGGCAGCAACCTTACGCGAGCTCGCGTGGTCTTGTGCCCCTGACTCCATTGGCAGGCCGAGAACATAAAGGAAGACCAGGATTTTGACCAGATTTTTTGCCAATTCTCCTCCTTGGGATGCCTTATTGTAGCATAAAAAAGATCCTCAGGCTTTTCGGGACCCGAGGATTTTGTACTTAGTCCAGGGCAATGATTGCCGAAGCTGGGTGCAATTCTATCCATCCATGTCAGAGATCGCGGACCAGTCGGCCGACAATTCGGACATGAGTATGTTGAGCAATCATTCTGTTGATCTGGTCTAAGTCAATTTTTGGACCTTTGAAGCCGGAACAAGCCGGCCCGCTTTGAGGGGGCCAGGTCCCTGGTTGCTGGCAGATGAACTCGACAACCATATAACCATCATTGCCATCTGGATCA
Source organism: uncultured Candidatus Saccharibacteria bacterium (assembly GCA_964580495.1). Classification (GTDB taxonomy): domain Bacteria; phylum Patescibacteriota; class Doudnabacteria; order UBA920; family O2-02-FULL-48-8; genus JAIFWV01. Next base: position 6,685 of record CAZOKE010000001.1, on the reverse strand, counting down.
ATCCCTGGCCTTGCCGGTTTTGGCCTGCGGTTTACTTGATTTAGATAAGTGCCATCATTACGGAATTGCTCGTCGATGTCGAAATCGATGACCAAATCGCCATCCTTAGTTAGGGCGAACTTTCGGATATAGCCCGTAACTCCCACGCATCCGAGAGCGGATTTTTCCAACCGCTCGTCGGTATAGACGAACGAATCCAGCGAGGTTGTGCAGGACACAAGCGGTACAGAAGCAATCGGTCTGGAAGACATAGGAAAGCTGGGAGCAGCAGGGTTCGATTTGGACCCGCATCCCACAGCCAGGACGACTATTGCGATGAGGATCAGCCTTTTCATTTTCCCTCCTTGGGCTTCATAGTCTAATCCCATTTAGGTAATTTCGCAAGGAGTTAGCAGAAGCCTAAATTTAATGTTTTGTGCAATCGGAGTTGACTAAACTAGCGTATTTATTAGGCTTTTGCTATACTACTTTGTAGATTGTTAATAATTCTTAATAAATCGGAAGTCCGAGGTCGAAATTCAGAAGTCAGAAATGGCCAAAAAAGGCATATTTCTGCCATCTGATATCCGACTTTTGGCCTCCAAAAAGGACCATAATATGGCCAAAGGAATGACAAAGTCCGAGGTGCTCAATGCGGTTGCCGAAAAGACTGGCAAATCACGCAAAGAAGTCGCCGAACTCATGGAAGCCCTCGTCAATCTAGCTTACGATGAGGCAAAGAAAAGCGGCGAATTCACAATCCCAGGTTTGGGAAAGCTTTTGAAGAAGCACCGCGACGCCCGCATGGGCCGCAACCCAGCCACTGGCGAGCAGATCAAGATCCCTGCCAAGACTGTGGTAAAGTTCCGAGTTGCCAAGGCAGCCAAGGACTCAATCCTCTAATCAAGAATTGCAAAAACCCGTTTCCGAAAGGAGCGGGTTTTTTGTTTTGAAATTAAGCAGGATTGGTGATAAACTGAATATATGAAATTGTTGGCCTGCATCGCATTTATCGCGTTTATTGCAATAGCCGTATTTGGTTTTTGCGGTTTCAGCATGGATCACCATACAGTTTTCATGAACTGCGTGCGCACTGTGGCCGGAGATTTTACCTGCAGCAACGGTATTGCTATGGGTCTAAAGCATGTCAGCATTTACCAAAGTTTTTCCCAGGCTTTGCTGATTGTGCTGGTGCTACTTTTGGTTGTTGTAATCTTAACTATTTTCAGCATCGCTCAAAACGATCTTTTTTCATATCAATCAAACAATAATATTGATATAATTGTCCAAGCCAAAACGCAATTTATGGATTGGCTGGAATTATCCGAAAAACGAGACCCGCTGGTTTAATCTGACGGTTTTTTGGGTTAGTCAGAATTAAACGAAAGGTCTTTTTGTATGTCAGATGAATATTTGACTCAGGATGAGAGGCGAAGCAGAAAAATTAGAAGCATAAGTTTGTGGATTATCGGGGTGATTGTGATTGTCGGCGGAGTCTGGGGGGTGTTTAAGCTGGCTGCCAATTCAAATCAGCAATTGGCCAACAACCCCGGCGGCATCCAGGCCGTGACTGCTGCGGATCATAAGCTGGGCAGCGACTCGGCAAAAGTCAAGATTATAGAATACGCGGATTTTCAATGTCCGGCCTGCGCCAACGCCGCTCCAAACCTTACCCAATTAGTAAAAGATTATCCAAACCAAGTCCAGGTTATTTATCGCCCCTTCCCGTTGGAAAGCATCCACCCAACAGCCGCAATCTCGGCTCAAGCTGCCGAAGCCGCAGGCAAGCAGGGGAAATACTGGGAAATGCATGATTTGCTGTTCCAAAACCAAACTGTTTGGGAAAATCAGCCAACAGCCCGCGACATGTTTGCATCTTATGCCCAGCAGATCGGCTTGAATGTAGACCAGTTCCGAAAAGATATGGACTCGCAGGAAATCCAAAACCTTGTGGCATCGGAATATCAGCAGGATCTGAACATGAGGCTGGATCACACACCAACAATGTTCATAGACGGCAAAGAAATCACAACCCCTTCGAATTACCAGGGTTATAAATCTTTGGTGGAGAGCTTTCTGAAATGAGCCGCAAAGTTTACACAATAATTTTCTTGGTTTTGGCTGTCTTGGGTTTCCTGGATGCGACCTATCTTAGCGCCGAAACCCTGATGCACAAGCAGGTTTACTGTTCCATTGTGACCGGCTGCAACGAAGTGCTCGGCAGCAAGTATTCGCATATTGGTCCGATTCCGGTTTCCGTGTTTGGCAGCGCTTATTATCTGACGCTTTTGGTTCTGGCAGGGTTGCTGCTGCAGCATCGAAAGCAAATATTGCGCAAGATAATCAAGTACATCACCTGGATAGGGTTGCTGGCATCAGCAGTCTTCGTATTCCTGATGCTGGCCGTAATCAAATCGATATGTGTTTATTGTTTTGCCTCGGCAATAACCTCAACGCTCCTGTTCCTGGTGGCGCATTACGGCGTGAACAAGGCTGAGGAATTAGAAATCGACATTAAATTGTAAATATATGTTCATCGAAAAGTTAGCCCAAGAAAATGAAAATTTCCGCAAAGTTGTCCAAACCGGCAAGCATGTGCAAATGGTTCTTATGTCCCTGCTCCCCAATGAAGAAATAGGGGAAGAGGTGCATGAGGTGGATCAGGTCCTTTACATTGCCTCAGGCAGCGGATCTGCCATAAAAAACGGCGAAAAAGAAGCAATTAGCCAAGGACATGTGGTATTTGTGGATGCCGGGACCAAGCATAATATCATCAATGACAATTCAGGAGAAATGAAAATTGTGACATTTTATGCCCCGCCGCAGCATCGCGACGGCACGGTTCATAAAACCAAGCAAGAAGCAGAAGCTGACGAAAACGATCATTACTAAATGACAGCTAGCAAAAACCAGAACAAGTTCTTCTGGTTTTTTGTTTTAGCTTGACATAATTTATGATCATATGCTATAATGTGGATACATGAGATTTCTGATGGAAATTAAATACAATGTTTTTTGTGTATAGCCACAAACCCTGAGTGCAGGGCTATGTGGTTTTTTGTTGAGTTCCCGCTTGCAGATACGAAAATACGAAAGAAAAACAGACGGCGTAATTAGCTTTGTTTCCAAGATATTGGAAAGTAACATAAAGGTCGTCCACACTTTTCCTAAGTGTGATTCCCGCATTCAAAGAATTGCGGGATGTGAGGGATGAAAAGGGGGTGAATTATGCCAAATAATAATTATCTTACACCGATACAAGCGTCATTACAGGACGTATACGCCAGGTTTATTAATTTTTTGCCGAATTTCCTCGTTGCAGTCATTGTTTTAGTCATAGGCTGGATCGTGGCAGTGGCAATAGCCAAGCTTATCAAACAGATTTTGCACTCCATCAAAGTTGATGAAGTAGGTGATAAGCTGGGTCTGAATGCAGTTTCGGAGCGCACAGGCATGAAGCTGTCGATTTCCGGGCTCATCGCTTGGTTGATCAAATGGTTCATCTTAGTGGCTATTTTCTTGGCCGCAGCCAATATACTGAACCTCAACCAGGTCTCTGACTTCTTAAACCAGGTCCTGCTTTACATTCCGAATGTCATCGCCGGCGCTGCGATCTTGCTGGTTGGTACCTTGGTCGCGGGCTTTATGTCCCGCTTGGTCAAGCACTCGGTGCAAGCCGCTGGTTTTGCTTCGGCTGACTTGCTGGGTACCGTGACGCAATGGGCTATAATGATCTTCACGATCTTGGCCACCTTGGCCCAGCTCAACGTGGCTTCAGCATTTGTGCAGACCTTGTTCACCGGAATTATCGCGATGATCGCCATTGCCGGAGGCCTTGCCTTTGGTTTGGGCGGCCGGGACCATGCTTCCCGCTGGCTCGACAAAATTGAGCGCGATATCAAAATGAAATAGTTCGCCATTGTTTGGAAAACCGTTTTCCAAAAACAAAATTTCCATCATCCAGCCCCAGTTGCAAAACTGGGGCTGGATTAATTTATATAGAGTGTATGGCCCCGCTAAATGAAGAGGATTGGCAGGCCGCCGGCGGGTCGAAACGGGGTTGGGGAAGGCAGGAACCGCGAAGAAATAATTCGCGGCTTTTTTGTTCCTTCCAGGAACCGAGTTGTCCATTTCTTTTTCTAGAAAAAGAAATGGACGAAAGAAAAAGTCGCCACCCTGAAAAATTCGCGGAATATTTAGCTCGCTGCGGCGTGCATGCACATGCCTAATCGGCGGTGCATGCGATAATTCAGCCTTGCTCGCGTCATATTCCGACCGAATTTTTCAGACGGTGGCGTTAAGCCAGCTGTAACTTATAATTTTATTTCCAGACGATCAGGGCGGCGGAGAGGATTACACCGAACAAAATCCTGACCGTCGCGGCAAAATTAATTTTTGGGTTTTGTAAAAATTTTTCCAAATAATTAATCGTCAGCCAGATCACAAGTGCTATGATCAAGATTTCCGTGAGTATTAAATATTCAAAATTTAATTTCGCCGGGTTGAATGTGTTCACAAGGAACATCAGCAACAATCCCAAGCCGGAAGCCTGCGCAAGTTTGAAAATAAACTCGGACGCAAATTCGTATCGGTCAAAAGTTACTGCTTGCATCGGTGTCAAGATTAAATTTGGAGCTTTCAGAAATGATGCAGAGTGGACCATTCCTTGCGCATACGGCAGGACGTCGAAACTTTTTTGAAATCGGTGAGTGAGTTTGATGGTTACGTATATAAAAGTCAGCTGCAGCAAGGAGGCAAATAGTTTGTGAGAGAGGGAAGCGTCAGTGGTTAGTTAGAGCGCAACGGTAAGCGGGATAGTCGAGAGCAACACGGCATCGGCGACAAACTTGTCCAGGAAAATTTTTGATTTTGGGTTTCGGCTGAAGATTTGGAACAAAGCAAATTTGATCTCTTCCCAGGAGTAAACCAGTGTTATGAGAATTGTCGCAAAAATTATTTTCGCCATGACTTTGCTGGTTAGCAGAGCAGTTTACCAGAAAGCGGGATCTAAGTCAAGGGCTATAGTATTTGGTAGTTTCGCAATTTCGTACTTTCGCAGATTTTAAAAAAACCAGCCCACGACTTGGCTGGAGTTTATTAACCTGGATTTAGATCCTGACTCGAGTTCAGGATGGCGAGAGTATTATTTGATAGAAAGTTGATGCGGCGAGCCGAAGAGTTGGACGACTAATGTTGAATTGTCTGATTTGATTACGGCCAAACCCATGTCCGAATAGTAAGGAGAAAGGATATTGGCGCGGTGTGAAGGGGAATGCATCCAGGAATTTTCCAAAGTCGAAGCGTCTTTGTAGCCGATGGCCAGGTTTTCTCCGGCATAGGAATAATTGTAGCCCAATGTTTTGAACCAAAACCATGGATTTACTCCTTCGGGAGAAGTGTGGGCGAAATAATGATTCTCAATCATGTCATCGGCTTTGGCCAAAGCCGCCAGATTCAGTGTTGAGTTCAACGACAGTGGTGCGAGTCCGTGCGATGAGCGGTCGGCATTAACCAAGCCCACGATCTGATCCATTGAAAGGGAAGAGAAGGAGTGGGTGAGGCCGGTTGCCAGGAGCACTGCAACCAAAAGAATGCCGAATTTTGCGCGTGTGAACATTTTTGTTTGTGTTTTTGAAAACAAAATAAATAAGGGCTTTTTTGGCTCTCTATTTAGATTTTGCTTCCGCGAATTTTATTTTTGTGTCTTTTGAGTCTTTACTCTACATATATTGTAGCAGATTTTTCGATTTTTGTAAATAGCGGATTGTTTTGATTGAATAGTTTACTCCCGTTTATTAATTTGCCATAATGATTCCGGTAAAACCCCATCCTTAATGTCGAGGACCAAAAGATTTTTATGGAAAACAACGAATTCAAAATCGATGAGCGCAAAATCAGCCCCGTGCAAATTATCAGCATGCTGCTAGCCTTGCTGGTTGTTGTTGTGATTAGCGTGGGCGCGTACTTTTTTACCAAAGTCAACGAGTCGGCGTCGTCCATCAGCGTACCTGCCACCTTCCAAGTCCAAAAAGGCGAGAACACGCGTGTGATCGCCGCAAGCCTTTCCAAACAAAATATCATCAATTCGTATTGGGGTTTTGTTTTTTACGTTAAGTTCCGCTCAGCCGGAAGCAAAATCCAAGCCGGAAATTACGCCCTGGACCGCAACATGACCATCGCGCAGATTGTCGATGTGCTGACGCACGGAAAGGTGGTACCGACTGACAGGAGAGTGACAATAATCGAAGGCATGACAAACAAGCAGATTGCCACTGACCTGGAATCGCGAGATATTTTTACCGCGCAGCAGTTTAACAATGCCTTGGCCAATGACTCATTTGCCTTCAAGTATAATGACCAGGCAAAAAAAGTTAACTACGAAGGATTTCTGTTCCCGGACACTTACCAAATTTCTAAAGATGCGACTGTAGACCAGTTGGTCCAAAAAATGCTGACTAACTTCGAATCCAAAATTACGCCTGGCATGATCGCCAGCATGAATCAGGAAAAACTTAGCTTGAGAAATGTCATCATCCTAGCTTCGATAGTAGAAAAAGAAGTCGGGAGAAATAAACCGGTTATCACTGCAACCGACTTGCAGCAGATGCAAGTCGAGCGGGGATTGGTAGCCTCTGTTTTTTATAACAGGCTCGGCAAAGGCATGCCACTGGAATCCGATGCCACAGTAAATTATGTCACCGGTAAA